>NZ_JACGVS010000017.1:0-105862 GCF_014077345.1 Colwellia sp. BRX8-4 | reverse complement strand
GAAGGAGTTGGTATCAACATGACGTAGTTGTTATCAACATGACGTAGTTGTTATCAACATGACGTAGTTGTTATCAACATGACGTAGTTGGTATCAACATGGCTGAGTTATTACCAATCAATACCTTTTTGTGCTTTTATATTATTATCAAAAGCATGTTTAATCGATTGCACTTCACTAACCGTATCAGCTAATTCTAAGAGTGAACGATGTGCGCCACGGCCTGTGGCTATTACATGTTGCATCGGCGGGCGATTAGCGATGGCGTCTAGTACTTCATCAAGATCAAGGTATTTAAACGACAGCATGTAAGTCAGTTCATCAAGTAGCACAACATCAATGGTTTCGTCAGCTAATAGTTTCTTTGCTTCTTTCCAAACAAGTTGAGCAGCCGCAATATCGGTTGACTTATCTTGTGTATTCCAAGTAAACCCTGTTGCCATCACGTGAAAAGGTACGCCGAGCTTTTCTAGGACATTTCTTTCGCCACAAGCCCAAGTGCCTTTTATAAACTGAATGGCTGCTGCGTTTAGACCGTGTCCTACTGCGCGAGTTAGCGTGCCAAATCCTGATGTTGACTTACCCTTACCGTTACCTGTAATTACAATTAATATACCGCGTTCATCAGTGGCAGCATCAACTCTTGCATCAACTTTATCTTTTACTTTTTGCATGCGTGCTTGGTGTTTTTCACTTTTTTGTGTTTCGTCAACCATGAGTATTCCTATGGGTAATTATAGTTTTTTTAAAGAGGAGAAAAGGCAAGGCTAACGTTAAGGGGGTCCCTTAAAAAATAGCAATTTACCGTGTATTCCCGCACGATTTTATTGATGTTAATGGTGGTGATTTTATTGTGGATAGGTATGCTGACTCATTGGCAACTCTTAAGTCACTACAATTTACAGTTGCGGGAACAGTCAAGGTTTCTCACCTTATTCCCTAAACACGTTTACGTTGCGTTAGTTTACGAGATTTTTAATTATTTACAATATCTAGCGGCATTAAACATCATTGATTTTATGTTTTTGATAAATAGAATCTAAGGCAAGGAATTTTCAGTAATAAAAATGCCAACAATAGTTGTTGGCATTTTAGTGTTTTCTAATAATAACGTTATTTAACTAAGCCATTGGCTTACCAAATTTTTACACGTTTCTCAGGGGCGATATACATAGCATCACCTTCTTTAACGTTAAACGCTTTGTAGAATTCAGGCATGTTAGATAAAGAGCCTAATGCACGGAACTCACCAGGTGAATGAGGGTCAGTTGCTACTTGATTACGTAATGATTTCTCAACCTTTTTTCCACGCCATACTTGAGCAAAGCCCATGAAGAAACGTTGATCGCCAGTTAGTCCGTCAATTACCGGTGCTTCTTTACCATTTAATGAAGCAATATAAGCTTTATACGCGATAGTTACCCCTGATAAATCACCAATATTCTCGCCCAGTGTTAAAGAACCGTTTACATTTAAGTCTTCAAATACTGAATAGCCATCGTATTGTTTTACCAAGTCATCGGTGCGAACTTTAAAGGCCGCTAAATCTGCTTCAGTCCACCAGTTACGCATGTTACCGTCGCCATCATACTTACTCCCTTGGTCGTCAAATCCGTGACCCATTTCATGACCGATAACCGCGCCAATACCGCCATAGTTAACCGCATCGTCAGCAGCTAAGTTGAAAAATGGTGGCTGTAATATGGCTGCAGGGAAAACAATTTCATTCTTAGTTGGATTGTAATAAGCATTAACAGTTTGCGGCGTCATGCCCCATTCTTGCTTATCAATTGGACCACCTAACTTAGCGACTTCTTTTTGATGAGAAACACTACCAGAACGCATTTTATTGCCAACTAAGTCATCACCTTTAATAACAAGTGCGGAGTAATCTTCCCACTTATTTGGGTAACCAATTTTAGGATCAAAGCTTGCTAGTTTTACATGGGCAGCTTTTTTAGTTGAATCAGACATCCACTCTAGTTCATCAATACTTGCACCATATGCTCCGCGTAAGTTTTCAACAAGTTGTGTCATACGGGTTTTAGCTTCAGGCTTAAAGTGACGGCTCACATAAACTTTACCAATAACCTCACCTAAATTGCTGTTAACTACGCCAACACCACGCTTCCACATTGGACGTTGTTCTTTTTGTCCTCTTAACTGCTGAGAATAAAAGTCAAAATTTTCATTATCTAAATCAGCGGTTAAAGAACCAGAAAAGTTACTTAAGGTATGGAAAGTTAAGTAAGTTTGCCAATCAGCTAATGAGGTTGCTGCAAATATTTCGCCAAAACCTTTAACAAATGAAGGTTGGTTAATAATGATGTCTTTTTGGGCTGATACGCCTTGAGCAGCAAGGTAAGCATTCCAGTTAAATGCATCAGTAACTGTGTTTAAGTCAGCGACATCGAATTTATTGTAAGTTTTACTGCTGTCACGAGTTTCAACTTTTGTCCAATGAAAACCTGCTAATTTAGTTTCAATTGCCATGACCGTTTGCGCAGCAGCTTTACCGTTTTTCAAACCAGCTAAGTTGAACATATTTTCAATATGAGCAACATAACCTTTACGTAATGCGGCAAAACGTTCGGTTTCATCAAAGTAGTAATCTCTGTCGGGTAAGCCTAAACCTGTTTGCCAAATATGAGTGGCATAGCGAGTTGAGTCTTTACCGTCAACGCTGATATAAAACGCTAATGGGCTACCGACACCATTTTTTTGATTTTTACCAAAAAATGTCGCAAGTTCATTCTTGTCTTTTAAACCATTGATGCTATCAAATAATGGTTGGATAGGAGCCGTACCTGCAGTATTACGTGCATCCATGTTCATATATGAACGGAATAAGTCAGCTACTTTTTGTTCGTCGCTGCCCATTTTTAAATTTTCTGTTGCTGCTAATTCTTCAATGATTACTTTTACATTGTCATCAGCTTCGTCACGTAAGTCATAAAAGGCACCAATTGACGTTTTATCTCCAGGGATTTCATTAGCGTTCAACCAAGCACCGTTTACATAACGATAAAAGTTGTCTTGCGGACGAACGGATAAGTCCATTGTTGCTTTGTCGATACCTGAAGCTAATGCAGTTTTTTGCATGATAGGCATTTCTTGCTTAGTTGTCTCAGTGCTTTCTGGATTGTCGTTGCAAGCGGCAAGCAACAATAACGAAGAACAGACTGCACCTGTTATTATTTTTTTCATGGTAATCTCATTATTATTAAGTAAAGAATATGGTTATAAAATGGTAAACGCATTGATACTAAAGGGTTACAGGGCTTTTTACTAGATTTGGACATGAATTTTTACATAATGTATCAGCAGTGCCGTATTTTATTTTGTACATTAAGCCTGATGATTTTTTTATTTTTTTATTTAACTAATTGAAAGTAATCGTAATATTTTTCACTTTGATTTTTATCAATATTAATTATTGGCTTTTTTGCTGCCAAATAAAACATTGACTGTGCTATGCTGTGGCTACTTATAGAGTAATCGTTCTCTTACTGAATAACATAAGATGAAGTTTAATTAATGTTTCAACCCGTCAGTTTTTTCATTGGGCTACGCTATAGTCGTAGCCGTAAAAGTTCTGGATTTGTATCCTTTATCACTTTTTTCTCCATTGTCGGTATCGTCCTGGGTGTCGCATCATTGATCACAGTTGTTTCCGTTATGGACGGTTTAGAAGGTGAACAAAAACGGAGAATATTGGGTCTAGTTCCCCATATTGTCGTCGCCAATCAACCTCAGCAAAACAAAAACAATGCTTTACCTACATGGCAAATCCTACGTGAACAATTATTACTTACGCCTAAAGTTAAAGAAGTTACTCCTTTGTTGGAAAGTGAAGCACTCATACAAGCTAATTCTGGCGCATTACGCGGTGTACTCATTCAAGGAATCATGCCTGAATTCGAGCAGCACAATATTGTTAACAACTCTATGGTATCAGGACATTTAGATAATCTATCGACACAGAGCTTTGCCATTGTTATCGGACAGTCGCTAGCAAGGCAACTTGATGTCGATTTGGGTGATAAAATACGTTTAACACTGCCTAATAAAACCGTCTTTACCCCAATGGGGAGAATTCCGGTGCAACGCACTTTTACCATCGCTGGTATTTTTAGTGTTGGCTCACAAGTTGATGAAGGACTGGTCTATATTCACAGTAAAGATGGCGCAAAACTTCATCGACAAAGAGGTGATGGCGTTGAAAAACTTCGTTTGTATCTTGATGATGCTTTTGCTGCTGAGCAAGTGGTCAAACGTTTAAAACAACAATATCCACAGTATGATTTTACGACATGGCGCGATACTCAAGGCGCTTTATTTTCTGCTGTGCGCATGGAGAAAAATATGATGTGGTTGATGTTGAGCTTAATTATTGCCGTTGCCGCGTTTAATATTGTTTCCGCTTTAGTGATGGTTGTTATCGAAAAAAAGGGTGAAATTAGTATTTTACAAACACTTGGGCTAGATCGTCTTGGCGTGGTAAAAATATTTATTACTCAAGGTTTAGTTAATGGTTTTTGGGGCGTCACTATCGGTACTGTGGTTGGCGCTATACTAACCTTAAATTTAAATACTATATTTACCCTTCTCGGTGTTAATTTATTGGGAGCAGGGCAGTCTTTGCCCGTCGAACTATCAGTGAACAATGTGTTTAGTATTGTTTTATCAGCGTTAGCGATGAGTTTTATTGCTACATTATATCCCGCTTATCAGGCTTCTTTAACAGAGCCTGCCGAGGTTTTACGAAATGAGTAAAGGTTTACTTTGTCAGCAATTATCAAAGTCATATTATCAAGGTAGCATTGAAACCAAAGTCTTAGACGGGCTTGATTTGTCAGTAGATGCGGGTGAACTTGTTGCTATAGTGGGCAGCTCTGGTTGTGGTAAAAGTACTTTTTTACATATAGCTGGAGCACTAGATTCTCCGTCTTCAGGGCAGGTCTTTATTAGCGGTGTTGATATCCACCAGTTATCTGACAAGCAACGTGCTAAATTTCGCAATAAACATATTGGTTTTATTTATCAATTCCATCATTTAATGATGGAGTTTTCAGCACAAGAAAACGTGGCAATGCCTTTACTGATTCGCGGGGATTCACCTAAATCGGCCCTAGCTGCCGCACAAGAAATGCTCACACAGGTTGGGTTAAGTCACCGCTTTGAGCACCGGCCCTCCGCGCTTTCTGGTGGTGAGCGTCAACGTGTGGCTATTGCTCGGGCATTAGTGACTAAACCTTCATTAATATTAGCTGATGAACCAACAGGTAATTTAGACTTTGATACCGCAGAGCAAATATATCAGTTATTACGTGACCTTAATAAAACGGTAAACACCAGTTTTGTTATTGTTACCCATGACTTAATACTTGCTGCCAGAATGGATCGTCAACTACGTTTATCGCACGGCCGGTTAGCGCCCCTTGAAAGTTAAGGCTTTTAAATGACCAAATCATTAAGTTTATTTTTAGGTTTACGTTATGTGCGTAGCCGAAACGGTAATGGCTTCTCTTCGTTTATTTCAGCATCTTCCACTATCGGTATTGCGCTTGGTGTAATGGTATTGATTATTGTGCTCTCAGCAATGAACGGGTTCGAGCGAGCATTAGCGCAACATTTGCTGTCGGTTATTCCTCACGGTGAGCTAATTGCTATTAATACGCCGATAGATAACTGGCAAAAACACGTGGCGAAAGCACAACAACATCCACAAGTGATAGCCGCTGCACCTGTGATAAAACTTACCGGTATGATGCAACATGGCAGTGAACTCAAAGCCGTTGCTGTGCGTGGTGTCGATGTAAAGTTAGAACAGCAAGTTTCTACCATTGCCGATTATATGATTGCCGGCAGCTGGCAAGCGATCGTTGATAATGAAAATACCGAAAACCCTACGGTTGGTGTTGTTATCGGTTCGGGAGTTGCAAAAAAATTACAACTTGAATTAGGCGACTCACTACAATTGTTACTATCGAGTGTTATTGCCCAAAAAAATAACCAGCAAGCGAGTGCTAAATTTCCTGTGCCGGTTAAGCACCAAGTAAAAGTTGTTGGCATTTTTAAATTTGGCGGTACGATTGACGAAAACTCTGTATATCTTTCACTTGAGCATGCCGAAAAAATGGTTAATCTCGCGAAGGGGCAAGTTCAGGGAATTCGCATAAAAGTAGCTGATGTTTTTCAAGCGCCCCAGGTAACACGTGATGTTGCTTATAGCTTTGATGATACTTATGTTGCCATTTATGATTGGACACGAAGTCACGGCCATATTTTTAATGATATACAACTTGTACGATTAGTGATGTTTATTGTCTTAATATTAGTCATAGCGGTAGCAAGTTTTAATATTGTTTCAACGCTTATTATGGCAGTCAATGAGAAAAAAGGTGATATCGCTATTTTAAAAACTATGGGAGCACCGGCGAGCGTTATAATGATGACCTTTATGTTTCAAGGACTGGTTAATGGAGTCGTGGGTTGTCTAGTGGGGACAGTGTTAGGTATTGTTATCTCATTAAATTTAACTGATATTGTTATTGCAGTAGAAACACTTCTTAACGTAAAAGTGTTATCAGGTGATATCTATTTTATCGACTTTCTTCCCACTCACTTAAGCCAAGCTGACGTTGTAATTACTGTTTGTACTGCTTTACTGATGAGTCTACTGGCGACTATTTACCCCGCATGGCAAGCAACTAAAGTTGAGCCAGCGCAGGTGTTAGGACAAATGTAGCGGGTTTCACTTTTATATTATTAACCGATAATTTTTATCACCAACGCGAGACTAGAGCAGATTTTTACTTTCTACTTTTACGTTTATTCCATTGTTTGATAACAGAATATCGCCATAGACCATGTATGGCAAAATAACCTATTAGCGAGAAAAGTACCGCTAGCACGCCACAGCCAAGTAAAAATGCTGGTCCAATAGTTGATAAACTATCAACCAGCCATTGCCAATTCGCTTCAAATACAAATTCTTTTTCAGATCGGCCTAGTAGCCAGATGCCAACCATATAACAGCCATAAAAAATTGCGGGTATTGTGAGCGGATTAGTTATCCAAACGAGTGCAACAGAAAGTGGCAAATTCGAATGTACTATAATAGCAACACCAGCAGCTAAAACCATTTGAAAAGGTACCGGGATAAAGGCAAAAAATAAACCTACGGCAAAAGCTTTTGCGACAGAATTACGGTTTAAATGCCATAAGTTGGGGTTATGCAATGACGCACCAAAAATTTTTAAATGTTTATTATTTTTTATGGTGTTGTGATCCGGCATATAACGCTTGAAGAGTTTTTTAGGCATATACTTACTTATATTATCTAGGCTTTATTTATCGATTAGACAGATACGGAAATTAATCACTATGGAACGGTGGCTATTTACATTTTTTATCGGTGCTATTTTGTCACTATTCTTACCGATAGTACCAGACATTTCGCAAGTTTATATTTGTTTTTGTTTTGCTGTCATTTTTTGTCTCATCAAAAGGTTACGGAGTTATAGTGGGCTCTTTTTTGGCTGTGCTTGGTTACTCTATGCTGGCTTCGTTTATCAAAATATATGGCAAGTTAATAGCCTAATTACAGATGATTTTTTCGGTACAACCTTAACGGTAAGAGGTGTTGTTGCTAATATTCCAAAGTCATTAACGCGTAAAACAAACAAGGATGAAAGGGTTAAACAAGTATCACGTTTTAATTTTGTTGTTGAAGAAGTCAATCAACAAAAACTTCAATCAAAGATAAATATTCGTCTGCGTTGGGATCATAAGTCTGTTAAACCGGATCACTTAAAAAAAGTTACTAAGATTAACCAAGGCCAGAAATGGCAACTTACGGTGCGAGTAAAACCTGCCCATGGTTTTGCAAATATTGGCGGTTTTAGCTATCAAACATGGTTAAGACAAAAGGAACTCCATGCTACTGGCTATGTAAAACATTCAGCAAAAAATAAATTAATAGCAGCGCAGCCTAGTTATCGTCAAAAATTGTACTTACAACTCAATGAATTAATGGACTCATTGACTTTAACAAACGAGCTGCACCATTTTATTTTTGCTCTTACCTTTGGCGAGCGTGGCAAAATTACGGCTGAGCAATGGCAAGTTTTACAAGCAACAGGAACACAGCATTTAATGGCTATTTCTGGCTTACACTTAGGCTTAATTGCCAGTGGTGCTTTTGGATTCATGTTGATGTTTTTTCGCTATAGTCCGTTTTACGTACTGTTAACTCAAAAAGGCAAGTTATGGTTGGTAAAAAAGAACAGCCGTATCGTGGCTTTCGCTTTTAGTAGCTTAGTCGCACTATTTTATGCTTATCTGGCCGGCTTTTCTTTACCCACATTACGTGCCTTGATCATGATGCAAATATTTATTTGCGCTAAGCTAGTGGGGGTTAAATTAACAATAATACGTTGGTTATTACTGAGTATCGTTTGCATTATATTAATATCACCCTTTAGTCTATTTAGTGTCAGTTTTTGGCTAAGCGTTTATGCGGTATCACTGATATTATTGGTTATCTGGCGATGTCGAAAGTTACTCTTAACATCAGGTGATGGTCAAGTTGACAAAATAAAAGCCTGGCTCCACTCTCTAATTATTATCCAGCTAGGCTTAACATTATTTATGTTGCCCGTGGCGGCTTTATTGAATCATCAACTGCCTCTTTCTGCATTACTTGCTAATATTATTGCCGTGCCTTGGATGAGCTTTACCGCTATTCCGTTATGTTTATTGGCTGTGGTTGCTATGCCTTTGAGTGAAACGCTGGCTATGTTTTTTCTTGAGTTATCGTTAATATCATTAACGTTTATTTGGCAGTGGCTAAGTTACTTATCGAGCCAACAATGGCTGTTTATCGACGTTAGCCATCAGACATTAATGATTATTTTGATAATCAGCGGTTTATGCTTCATCAGTTATTTTTTAGCCTTACCCAAAAAAGTACTGGCTGTTGCGCTATTACTGACTTTTTTATTGAGTTATATGTTTTTTAATGACCAACAAAAAAATGATGATTGGCAAGTAAATGTCCTTGATGTTGGGCAAGGGTTAGCGGTTGTTATTGAAAGGCATGGGCAGGCTATTTTATACGATACTGGGGCAAGTTACCCCAGTGGATTTAACTTGGCAGAAAGTGTGGTTTTTCCTTATTTACAGTATCAAGGTTTGACCACTCTTGACTATTTACTGTTAAGTCATGCAGATAACGACCATGCTGGTGGCTTGGCTTTTATCGATAAAAAAATGGCGCTAAATAAAATTATCGTTAAGCACATCAAATATAATCAACCGGTAGAAGATGTTGGCAGGTATAGTTTTGTTAACATGTACAGTTGTAAACAAGGCGATGATTTTTCTTGGCAAGGTCTCACTTTTTCTGTGTTGTGGCCGGTGGTTCTTGAAGATAAAGAAAATGATAATTCGTGCGTGATCCATATTTCTGATGGTAAATATAAGGTGCTATTAACGGGTGATATTCCTCATAAAGTTGAAAAAATACTGGTCGCTAATACTGAAATCGCTAATCAGTTAAAAGCTGATGTTATTGTTGCGCCGCACCATGGCTCTAAAACCTCATCAAGTACGCGTTTTATTAAAGCGGTTTCACCCGAGGCCGTTATCTTTAGTGCGGGTTTTATGAATCGATGGAAGATGCCTAATAAAGCGGTACTTAAACGTTATCATCAGCTTAATGTAACGCCGTATGCAACTGCTGAGCATGGAATGATCCGCATAAACATTACCGAACAAGCCCTTGAAATTCAATCTTATCGTCTGCATATCAATCCATATTGGTTTGCTAATTAACGTTGTAAATATTATTAGTTGGTTGCAACTAAGAAATAACGCTAAAATGGCTTGGATATGAATAATTAATCGCGAAGTCACAGAGAGACTGAATGTTAGCAAGTAAAAGCAAAGTAGCCGCACAAGCCACAACGTGGCAAAATTTTAAACGCTTAATGAGTTATGCCAAACCTTACAAAGCAGGGTTTGTCATCGCTATATTAGGGATGCTTGGCTATGCCGGTATCGACACTTTATTTTTCTCGCAGTTACAGCCATTAATCGATGATGGTTTAACTGATGCTAATCCTAACTTTATGAAGTGGGCCCCACTTTTTGTTATTGTTTGTTTTATTATCCGAGGTATCTGCCATTTTTTTGGTAATTACTGTTTAGCTTGGGTGGGTAATAATGTAGTTACCGATTTAAGACAAAATTTATTCGAACACATTATGGCGCTACCGGTGACTTTTCATGATAAAGAGTCTACTGGAACGTTAATCTCTAAACTGACCTTTGATACCGAGCAAGTTCTTAATGCAACCAGTAAAGCGTTGCTTACCTTAGTACAACAAGGTGCTATGGTGATTGGCTTTCTCGCGGTTATGTTTTACAACAGTTGGCAGTTATCAGCAATATTCCTCCTTATAACTCCTATCATCGCTATTATTGTTACTGTGGTTTCGAAACGTTTTCGCCAAGTTAGTAAAAAAATTCAAAATGCGATGGGAGAAGTCACTTCTGCTGCCGAGCAGACCTTTAACGCTCATAAGGTTGTCTTAACCTTTGGCGGACAAGAACGTGAATTCGAACGTTTTGGTCAGATAAATAAACATAATCGCCAACAGCGCATGAAAATGGTGGCCACAAAATCTTTCAGCGTACCCTTGATACAAATTATCGCTTCTTTTGCGTTAGCGTTTGTACTTTACGTTGCCAATTTAGAAAGTATGAAAGCAAGCTTAACGCCAGGGATTTTCATAACGGTGATTACTTGTATGACTATGCTACTGAGACCTTTAAAGTTATTAACTACGGTTAACAGTGACTTTCAAAATGGTATGGCGGCTTGTGTCAGTATTTTTGCAGTGCTTGACCAAGAAAATGAAAAAGACACGGGCCAACAATCACTTGAGAAAGCCAAAGGAACACTTGCTTTTGAACAAGTTGATTTTTCTTATACTAACGACGAAAAATTAGCGCTTACTCAACTAAGCTTTACCGCGAATGCTGGAGAAACAGTAGCTTTGGTTGGTCGCTCGGGGAGTGGTAAATCAACCGCCAGTGCAATTTTACTGCGCTTCTATGATGCAACAGCGGGTAAAGTATTAATTGATGGAAAAGACATTACCTCATACAAGTTGAAAGACTTACGTGCTCAGTTTGCTTATGTTTCTCAGCAAGTGGTGTTATTTAATGACTCTATCGCTAATAATATTGCCTATGGTAAACCCAACGCCAGTCGTGACGAAGTTTTAGCTGCGGCTAAAAGTGCTCATGTGCTTGAGTTTGCAGAAAACATGGTTGACGGGATAGATACTAATATTGGTGATAATGGTGCTTTACTTTCTGGTGGACAACGCCAACGTGTTGCTATCGCTCGAGCATTATTGTGTGATGCACCTTTTTTAATTCTTGATGAAGCAACCAGTGCATTAGATACCGAGTCAGAACGTCATATTCAAGATGCTTTGCAAGTTTTACAAAAAGATCGTACCTGTATTGTTATTGCTCATCGCTTGTCTACCATTGAAAATGCCGATAAAATTATTGTTATGGAACAAGGGAAAATTCTTGAACAGGGCGATCATCAAACGTTATTAGCAAAAGAAGGTGCTTATGCAAAATTACACAACTTTCAATTTAGCGAATAAAATGACGGTTGAGATTTTGCTATGCGCTTAATTGAAAAGGTTTGGTTTTTTCAACACCCAGCAAAATGGCTGCTCGTGCCGTTCTTGTTACCGTTAACCGTTATTTTTTGGTTGCTATCCGCGTTACGACGAAAATGCTATCAACTGTATTTTTTTAAATCTTTTGGTATCGACATCCCTGTTGTGGTGGTGGGTAATATTGGTATTGGTGGTAACGGAAAAACACCGGTGGTTTTGTACTTAATTAAGCAATGCTTAGCACAAAACATGAAAGTTGGCGTTATTAGTCGAGGTTATGGCGGACAAGCACCGCACTATCCCTATTTACTCAATGCAAGCAGTAGCGCAGCTGAAACAGGCGATGAGCCTTTATTAATTTATCAACGCCATGGTATTCCTGTTGTGGTTGGCGGCGATCGAGTGGCGAGTGCCAGGTTGTTAATGCAGCAAGGCTGCGACGTTATTATTGCTGATGATGGTTTACAACACTATCGCTTAGAACGAGATTTTGAGCTTATTGTTATTGACGGTAAACGCGTGTTTGGAAATGGCTTGTTATTACCCGCAGGGCCATTACGTGAAGGTTTATGGCGTTTAAAAACAGTCGACGCGCTTATCTTTAATGGCGCAACGCCAACCGATAATAAAGTCTATCCAGTCGGTATACCACAAATAACAATGACTTTAATGGCAAAAATGGTGGTCAATGTTAAAACCAAGCAGGAACTATCATTAACTGATTTTTATCAACAGTTTAATGATAACGAAAGTCACACTAAGTGTATCAATGCTATCGCCGGTATTGGTGACCCTAGCCGTTTTTTTAAAACCTTAGTTGATAGTGGTTTTAGTCTTGAAGCATCGGTAGGTTTCAAAGATCATCAGCATTATAATGAAGCACAATTTGTCAGTTTTTCTGACGATATTCCACTTTTGATGACAGAAAAAGACGCGGTAAAATGTACGTCTTTTGCTAAAAATAACTGGTGGTATTTACCGGTTGATGCCCATATTGAAAATAAACAAATAACGCCATTTTTAGATGCGCTATTTGACAAAGTAAAAGCAGATAAACTGAGCCGTATTAAGGCTAGATTCACGCTAAGTTAACTAATAAATAAACTGATAAATAAGAGAATAAACATGGCATTTGATGTAAAACTAATGGAAATATTAGCTTGTCCAGCATGCAAGGGCAAACTTGATTACAATAAAGAACAACAAGAATTGATCTGTAGATTCGACCGCCTTGCTTACGCTATTGAAAAAGGTATTCCGGTCTTGTTAGAAAGTGAAGCGCGCCGTATTACTGAAAATGACTAATTAAATATATTTGGAGAATTAAATGTCTTTTATTGTTGTAATACCTGCTCGGTTTGAGTCGTCTCGTTTACCGGGAAAAGTGTTAGCCGATATTAATGGTAAGCCGATGATCCAATGGGTTGTTGAAAAAGCCCAGCAAAGCGGTGCTAGCCAAGTGATTGTGGCCACTGATAATAAGCAGGTTGAAGAAGCGGTATTAGCATTTGGCGGCGAGGTTTGTAAAACTCGTGCCGATCATCAATCGGGTACCGAACGTTTAGCCGAAGTGATGAACATTTATAACTTTGACGATGATCAGGTTATCGTTAATGTTCAGGGGGATGAGCCTTTTATTCCCGCTGAAAATATTGCTCAAGTTGCCAGAAATCTAGCGGACCAGCAAAGAACAAACCAGCAACAAGCTAGAATGGCGACACTTGCTGTGCATATCCATGACGTTGAAGAGGCTTTTAATCCTAACGCGGTTAAAGTGTTAACAGATAAACACGGTTATGCGATGTACTTTAGCCGTTCGACGATCCCTTATGACCGAGATCGCTTTCTTAATGAGGAAAGTATCGCTGCTATTGGCGATTTTTATTTACGCCATATTGGTATCTACGCCTATCGTGCTGGGTTCATTAAAGATTACGTGCAATGGCCGGCCAGTCAATTAGAGCAAATTGAGTCTTTAGAACAACTGCGCGTATTATGGCAAGGTGAAAAAATTCATGTTGCGGTAGCAGAAACTCGTTTAGTGGTTGAAGGGGTTGATACGCCAGAAGACCTAGAAAAAGCTAGAGCTTATGCTTTAACGCTTTAATTTTTTATAAAATTAAATAAAATAAAAAAAGGCCTTATGTTTTCACATAAGGCCTTTTTATTACGCTAACGAAATATTATTTTAATAGTTCAAGCGCTTTAACACAGCGACCAATTTGTTGATGGCTAGCTTTGACTGTCTTTAACACTTGTGGCTTCATACCACTGTAGTCTTTAATCAGTTGCGCTAATTCTGCTTCACTGACTGCATTACATTGTGTCGGCAACATGCTACCGGCAAAAGACTCTAATAAACCTAAATCACTTCCTTCATTTAATTTAGGAATGTGTGCGAGAATTTTAGCTTTATAAGGCGCTTCTAAAGCTTGTTGCTCACCAGGGAATAAACCCCACATAATATAACGAAGGGTAGAAAGTTTTAGTTTGTCAGGGTTATTAATAACGATGTTAAACCATTTTTCTTTAACTTCAGCCTCAGGTCGAATAACTTCTGCATAAATAGCACTTTTAACACCTGAATCGGTAATGTCTTTTTTGGCTTCAGTGCTCAATAATGCTTGGTAATTACCATGTTGGTAACGGTTCATTTTAGCAATTAATGTCCAGCGCTTGTCTTGATCTATGGTAATACCATCAAAACTTTTTTCACCGTTCAAAATGTTTTGTAAGCGATTTAAATGCTTAGTTGTTTTCGTTACACCAACATAACGGCCATACCAAAGTTTTTGGAAGTCTGAACCCGCTTCGGCATTTTCTAATAAACGTAAGTATAAGTTTTCAACGTCCATATAAAGCGCTGTATAATCTTTTTGCTCTAAACGTGTTGCAACAGTTAGGAAGCCTAAAGCCGAGGTTAACGTACTCGCAATTTTACGTGATACGTTATAATCGCTTTCACCTTCAATATTAGCCATGGCAAACGTTACCAACTGGTCAGCGGCTAAATTTGCATCGTTGACGCTGTCAGACAAACTCTGCCATAGCATTAAGCGCATAGTGGGGTTATCAATCGCATTAATGTGTTGTTGTGCCGATGCCAATGACTTTTCATCAAGATCTACTTTTACGTAACCCCAATCGGCTTCGTTTGGATAAACCAAATCAGGACATGCTTGACCTATCACGGCCTTAATCTCAGTGGTCGCACCTTTATACATAATAGGTGTTGCAGAGGTTAAGTTCATCGCATTACCATCAGCACTAACATTGTATAAACCTATTTGAACACGTTGTTCACGTAATGTTGGGTAACCTTCTGGTGCTGTTTGGTTTATTGCAAACGCGCTAATCTTACCGTCACTACATTGGTAATTAACTTTGATGGTGTTTAAGCCTGCATTATATAACCAGTCTTGTGTCCACTGGGTCATATCTTTACCTGCAGCTTTGCCTAATTCACCGATAAAATCTTCTAAATCAGTATTTTGGTAAGAAAACTTTTTCAAGTAATTGCTGACACCAATACGGAAATTCTCTTCACCTAAATAATAAGGCAACTGCTTTAATACTGATGCGCCTTTACCGTAGGTAATACCGTCAAAATTTGATAAAGCAACACCCGTAGAAGCAACCGGTAGTTCTATCGCATGAGTGTTCACTGAGTCATCAGTGCGGTAAGCCCATTGTTTAGTACCAGAGTAGAATACATCCCAGTTGTTCTCAAAGTCGCTGGCTTCTGCAATAGCTAAGTTGGCCATATAAGTAGCAAAACTTTCATTTAACCATAAGCCGTTCCACCAGCGCATGGTGACTAAATCACCAAACCACATGTGTGCCATTTCATGAGCAATAACATTAGCAAGACTCATACGAGCACTGGTTGATTTCTCTCCACGTGCAATATAGCCTTCATTGAATGTAACCGCAGCAACGTTTTCCATAGCACCGGCATTAAAGTCAGGTGCGACAATTTGGTCATATTTGCCAAAAGGGTATTGCACATCGAAGTACTTATTGAAGAAGGCAAAACTTTGTTTGGTTGGAATAAACCATTCGTCAGTTTTAACGTATTCGGCTAAACTTTGACGAGCAAATAAACGCAATTTCATCCCTTCAAAATCATCTTCCCATACAGCGTAATTACCTGCATGAAGAGAGAAAACATAAGAAGAGAATCTTGCTGAAGCAGGAAATGACCATACTTTGTTATCACCGTTTTCGCTAATAGTTGTTTCGCGAGTGGCGCTAATTATTTGCCAATGAGCGGGAGCGGTCACTTGTATTTCGTAGCTGGCTTTTAAATCAGGTTGATCAAAGTGAGGAAATAATCGGTTCGCGTCATAAGGTTCAAAATCGGTGTATAAGTAAACTTCACCATTTTTAGGGTCAACAAAACGATGGAAACCAGAGCCGTCAGTAGAGTAAGGACGCTGATAATCTATAGTAATACTTTGCTTACCCGCAGTTAACTCGCTAGCAGGAATAGTGATAAACCATTTTTCATAGCTAAACTTAACTACTTTGCCATTAACTTTTAATGACTTTATAGTACCTTCATCAAAATCTATGGTTAAATCATTTTGATTGTTCTCTACTAAGTCAAAGAGTAATTCGGTAGAGCCAGAAAAACTTTCGCTTTTATTATCAATCGTCACACTTAACTTATAGCTAACGTTGCTGACTTGTTTAGCACGCATCTCAGCATAAACTGCTTCAAGTGATTCACTTTGAGTGCGTAATAAACTTGTTTGTTGTTGTACGGTTTCAGCGACTGCTGAGTCGCTTGCTGTGTCTGCTTTTTCACAGCCCATCAGTGCAACACTTGAGCCAATAATAGCAATGGACAGCGCCTTAGCTATTTGAGATTTATTTAATGTCATTTACCCAGATCCTACTTTATTATTTTTAAGATTTCCTAGTGGAAACACTTTTCATTGTAAATACCTCAGTATTTATATCATATAAGCGGGGGAAATTTACTTCAGTCATCGCGTAAATAATGGAGTTGATCGAATTTCAACTGATTTTTAACAAAGCTTGCTTTTTATCAACTTATTTTTATCTACTTTTTTAATTAAAACAGAGTGGTATTAGTATTTTCTTAGTATTTATTCATGTCAAATAAGTGTTGTTTGTTGTTCACTTTTTATTGTTTCTGTTTGCTGCTTTATGTCAAAAGTTAATTGTGCTGAGTAATATTGATCAACGCGATGAGCATTTATTGTAATAAGGAGATTAAAATGCCGACGTTCATCTTATTTTCTATCTGTTCAAACGAATAAACCTTGTAAGGGGACGTTACTTCTCTTTATTATAATCAGGAGCCATTAATCAAAAGAAATAATAATGAACATAAAAAGAACCCTAACAAGCATCGCAATAATAAGTACTATGGCCCTTTCTGGTCATAGTTATGCAGATACCGCTGAAAAAGATCAAGCAAAGAAAGTTTCATCATCAACCTGGCTAAATTTATCTGAAAGTGAGTTAGTTGCCGTTGAAAAATATGCGACCGATTACAAAACTTTTATTTATCAAACACCAACAGAATTGACCTTTGTTACAGAAACTATAAAACGTGCTGAGAAACAAGGTTTTAAGCGTTTGTCTGAAAAAAGTAACTTAAAGCCAGGTGCTCGTTTTTATGACGTCAATCGTGACCGTACTATTTCATTAATTGTTATTGGTAAAAAAGGCCTTGAGCAAGGTACTCGTATTGTTGGCGCTCATATTGATTCACCTCGCCTAGAACTTAAAGGACGACCGCTTTATGAAAAAGAGAAGTTTGCTATGCTGCAGACTTATGTTCATGGTGGTATTAAAACCTATCAATGGGTCAATATCCCTTTAGCGCTGGTTGGCCGCGTTGACAAAAAAGACGGGACAGTTGTTAATATCTCTGTTGGCTTTGATGAAAACGATCCTATTTTTATGGTACCTGATTTAGCCCCGCATGTTGATCATCCAAACAGGGATCGTAAAAGTCGTGATGTGATCAAGAAAGAAGAACTTGATGTTATTATCGCAGCTAAGCCTGACTTAGATAAATCAATAAAAGAATTAATTACCGATTTCTTAAAAACAGAGTATGACATTTCAATCGAAGATTTAGTGTCTGCTGAATTAGCCTTAGTACCAGCAACTAAGCCTCGCGATGTTGGCTTTGATCGCAGCATGATCGCTGCTTATGGCCAAGATGATAAGGCAAGCTCTATTGCCGCTGTTACTGCCATCTTTGAACAGAAAATTCCAGAGTATACCTCGGTTGCCTTTTTAGTGGATAACGAAGAAGTGGGCAATATTAATAATACCGGGGCAAGCTCAACTTATCTTGTTGATATGTTAAGTGGCTTGTTATACAACCAAATGGGTGACGATTATAACGATTACCAGTTACGTAAAGTTTTGCGTAATACCAAAGTTATTTCAGCGGATGTTAACCCGGGTGTTAATCCTAACTGGGCTGGTGTTTGGGAATTAGGCAATGCGCCACGTTTAGGTAACGGTATTAACTTGAAACTTTACGGTGGTGGTTTTAATGCTAACTCAGAGTACATGGCATGGACGCGTAATTACTTAGATAATAATAAAATCAAATGGCAAACATCGACTTATAAAGGTAAAGCTTCTGGCGGAACTATTGGTAGCGATTTGTCTAATGACAATATGGAAGTAATTGATTTTGGTGTACCCATTTTGTCAATTCACTCTCCTTATGCGGTAGGTTCAAAAGTTGACTTATATTCATTATATAAAGCTATGTCGGCTTTCTATCAGCAAAAATAAACTTAACACTTAATTTCAATATCAAAAGATCAGCATTTGCTGATCTTTTTTCTTTATATAAAGCTAAAATATCATTTTTTATAATGAATACAAGACTCGATGATATTAGTGCTTTAAGTCTTAGTGGTGATTACTTTATAATTACTGTAATGGATCGCTAAACTTAGGAAGAATTCTTGATATGCTATTAAAATTATTTCAGCTACAAAACCGCCCAATAAACTCATTGTTAAACAATTATAAAAAAACACTTTTATTACTGCCTATCTTTTTGGGTATACAAGCATGTGGAGGAGGTGGTGGCAGCGATAATACGACCCCAACAGCGCCAAAAAGTTATGCTTTTTCATTAACGTCTACACTGACCAATAAATGTGGCGAAAAACTACCGTTTGTTGATGTTGAGTTGTTTATTCAAAATAATGATTGGAGTGTTGTTACAAAGTTACAGCCAAACGATGATGGACTTTTTAGTTTTTTATCAGACAATGAACTCATCAATTACACACTTGTTGCTAAAACTCAGCAAGAAGGAAAAGTGGAAGGTTTAGATTTTGTTAGCTTTCATCAGGTAAAAGCAACAACGCCCGCCATTTATCAGGCAGAACATATCAGTAAAGTTGTTGATGCTAATTGTGAATGTATCACTCGAAATGTTGAAGTGTCACATACCCCTATCTCTGATATTACCCAAGTAACCAGCTCAGCAACATTTACCAGCACTGAAGCTGTAGACTCACAACGCACTAACTTTATTAATGTTGAAGCTTGCCGAGCAATTGATGGCGCTTGGCCACTACATTCTTTCTCGCTTGTTGGTACTGGAAATAACAGTAACGTTCTGGGTGCTGCTGGCTTTATTGATGATTTTAGTCAAACAGCCGTTAATAGCGACAATCAAGCTGTATGGCAACTTTCAGCTTTCGCCGCTATTGAACAAATTGGCTTAAATAAAAATCATCAGCCTTTTACAACACAACAGTTATTTTTAGGGCAGGCGCATTTTGCAACAAGAGTTCTTGAAGATGATAACTCAGTTGATTTATTTAATAGCCATCTTTATGTTTCAGAAACTGTTTATCAATCAAATGCTGAGGTTATTTTATCTGAAACTGATTCTGCCTTTGGTCAAATAAAAATATCGAGCCAGCACCAAGTTATTTCTTCAGCTTTTAACACTAGTTTTGCCTTAGCGGCTGCAACGAAAAAACCAGATGTTGATGATATTTATTTCTCAGAAATCAAATCAGACTGGAGTTATGATTACAGTAATGTTGCTAATTATCCTTTGGCTATAATTACCGTCAATTATCAAGCTTACCACCCCGAAAATAATACACCTATGCCAGCTAAATGGACAAGTTATGGGCGAATTACTGGTCAATTACCCGTAACTACAGCTTTACCTGGTTATGAAGGTATTATTAATGATGAGACCCTTGTATTGGGTACCAGTACAGATTTGGTACAAAGTGAAGATACTGATAAATATGAAAATTATTTATTGTATTATCAAAATGAAAATAATAACTCTTTTGCTAATAATGTAAAAAATTATCACATATCAATAAAAAAATAAGGTTATCTTTATATGAAAACGGCGCTATAAAGCGCCGTTTTTTATTAATACACGTTACTGTTAGCCATTAATCTACTGCTTGTTTCGCTCTAACAGGATTTGCATACATAGTTAATAACCAATGCTGCTGCTGTTCAGTTAAATCAGACATCCTGCTATTTAACTGATTCATTACGCTTTGCTTAATGTCATCTTGCTGGTGAAGCTGGGCATAAGCCGTTAAGTTGCTGTCATATAATTTATAGTTACTGATAATCTCTTTATCAATAGCTTTTGCAACGGCTTTACTATCGGCATAGTCGCCTTTAATCGCGTGGCAGAACTCAACATGAACACGACCTTTTTTCCCCATTAACCCTTGTGTAATACTATTTAAGTCTTCGTTTTCTTTCTTTTTATAACACCCCGTTGCTTCTCGTTCTGCAAGTTCGATGGCTTTATCTCTATCACAGGGATCAAATTCATACGAAATTGAAACAGGTACAATATTAATTTCATTTAAATAGTCTGCAAGCAGCGTTTGCTTGTCTTTGTTTAGTAATAACATTGAAATTAAAGCCGAGTTGGTTTTGTCTATCCCGTCTTTAGCACGACCTTCTCGCTGCGCTATCCAGATGTTTTGTTGGCGCTCATAAACTGTATGGTGAATATAGGCTGATAATTGCTTTGACGCATTGAGCATGGCACGTTTTGACTCTTCACTACGTTTAACAATGAAGCTTTTGTTAATACGCATTAAGTCAGCAACCCAAGGTTGATGCAATAAGTTGTCGCCAACTGCTGCCTCAACGGTATTAATGCCGCTGTTGTACAACGCCCAATTAATTAATGCGACATCAAGTACTATGTCTCTATGATTACTGATAAACAGCATAGGTTTACTTGTATCAATTTTCTCTAAACCATGAAAAGTAAAACCATCGGTACTTTTTTTTACTAGGTGATGCAAGTACTTTGCTACTTCACGTTGAATGTCTTCGATGTTATGAAACTTACTCACGCGTAACTTTAACGTCCATTTTACCACTGAGCGACAAATTACCGGTAGAAGCTTGTACAGTCGAGGCATTTTAAAACTAGCAATAGAAGAAAGTAGCCCTTGGTCATTAATCAGTTTTCGGATCACAGTTGCAACCTCATCATCACGATAAGGGCGAATATCATCAAACATGTAAGGTCTCTTTACTGCTTAACAGCGATTAATTAACTTAAAAATTGGCGGATATTATAACCGCTTTTTAAATGAAAAGACTCCTATTGTTTATGCTTTACTTTTTTAAATAATATAATTTCATTAGCTTAGGGGTAAATAATAATATTAATATAAAAAATGAAGCAAAATCCAAATAAAATGTATAATTTTTGCTACAGTTAATTGTGTAAGCTCTTTTATGAATTAATTTATATTTTTTTCATACTAAGGCCTTGCGTTTTTCGACTTTACCCTCAAGTCTTAAATAGAGCAATAAACAAAAGGAATACCTATGAAAATAAATCTTTCAGGTCACCACGTAGATGTTACCGATGGTGTAAAAGAACATATCGATGAAAAATTCTTAAAAATTTCTAACCATTTTCCAACGCTGATCTCATTAGACATTATTCTTTCAAAAGAGCATGGAAAATATGGAGCAGAAATAACAACAAATTATGAAGGTGGTCGTATTGCTGTATCAGCAGAAGACGATGTCATGTTTCCCGCAATTGCTAGTGTAGCCAAAAAGCTTGATGCCGCACTTAAACATAGAAAAGGCCAATTAAAAGCAAATTTACACAGTAAGCCTGTTTCAGTTACGCCTGAAATTGCCCATGAGAAAGTTCAAGAAATGAATTTGAACTAATTTCAAAGTAGTTATACTTAAATGTTTACGGGAGCTATTGCTCCCGTTTTAGTTTCTAGCTTATTATTATCATTATGAATGGTATACTTAACGTGTGAATAAATAAGGTAGTAGAAGTAAAATATGTTGGCCCTTTCAAATAATGTCTGGTTAGATCAAAATGAACTCGAGTTAACCGCTATTCGTGCACAAGGGGCGGGAGGACAAAATGTCAATAAAGTATCATCAGCGATTCATTTACGCTTTGATATTAAGGCATCGTCTTTACCTGATTTTTATAAAGAACGTTTATTAGCATTAAAAGATAAACGTATCACTAAAGAGGGAATTTTAGTTCTCAAGGCGCAACAGTATAGAACACAAGAGAAAAATCGTGAATCTGCGCTTGAGCGTGTTGTTGAAGTGATTAAATCAGCAATGGTTATTCAAAAGGTTCGAAGAGAAACTAAACCATCAAAAAATTCCAAAAAAAGACGCTTAGCGGGTAAATCTCACCGCGGCAATGTAAAAGCACTCCGCGGCAAGGTCACTGACTAGTTAACATTGGTTAAGATATTTTCATTTTACGTCGTAAGCCGACTAAAGATAATGCCAGTAATGCAAAGTAGGATAAGCTACCGCCACCGCTACTATCACTTGAACTGCTCTCCTGATTAATCAGCGTATTTTTTACCGGAGATAGGCTTTCAGACGTTGTGGTTGAACTATTTGAAATGGTAACAGTACGAATGGTTACAAAATTCTCATCTGCAGGTACAAAATTACTATTAGCACATTGCTCGTCGGTATAGTCTGGCATTGGTATACTTTGACAAATGGGTAACTGAGCTATTTTATCGATATTATCCATACCTTCAATCACTTCACCAAACACCGTAAAACCACCATTTTGTCTATCTAAAATAGCGCTATTATCTTTATAATTAATAAACCACTGACTGGTTGCACTATTGGGACTGTTTGCTACTTTTGCCATCGCGACAGTTGCTCTAACATTTGAATACAATGGCTCATTTTTTACAGAACTATCAACATCAATGGCCGTTAATGGAAAGTTTCCGTTAAATTCAAAGCCTCCCGCTTGCATAATAAAGTTAGGCACTAAACGATGAACAACAGTATTGTTGAAATCCCCGTCATTAATGTACCTTAAAAAATTTTCTACTGTTTTAGGCGTGGTTTGATCGTGTAAGTTAATTTTGAAATTCCCTTGAGAAGTTTCAAATTCAACAATTGTCGCATTACTCGATACTGATAATAGTGTCGCAATAGAAAATGCACCCGTTAGTACGAGTGATTTAGGAGAAGTTTGATACATAGTAACCTTAAATTTATTAGGGATAATAATAGTTGAATACAATGCTAGAGATACTAAAAGTATTAGTCTAAAACAACAAGAGCTTTTCTTACCTGTAAATTTGAGTTTGTGGTTGTAGCGTTTTTTTTCAGCATATCAATGAGGCTATAAAAGCGGTGAGAGCTGATAACGTATATCGTTATTAACGACATACGTTAAATAAATCCCAGTATATTTGAGATTAAAATAAAAAAAGTCGTCTGAATTTACCTAATGTGATTTAAAATCTGAGCAAAAAGTACCAGTAGTTAACAAACATTTAAAGTGAATGAAAAAAACGATTAGTGCGTGGTAAAAAGTTATTATTGTAATCTAGAGAAAAAGCGACTTGACTAGATTTGCCAACAATTTCCTTCCTTGGCACTAAGCCAATTACCCGTGAATCTGCACTATTATCTCGGTTGTCGCCCAGAACTAGATACTGACCAGTAGGCACTATAACTTGGTTGAAGTTATCCAATTGTGACGCCAACTTACTGGTTCGAATAAAATGTGGCTGGCCATTGATCGTCTCAATCTTGTCGTGGTAATTGTTCGATGGCAGGTTTGTTGTTGATTCTTTTTTGTAGCTAATCACTTGGTTGTTTATAATTAATTTATTGTTTCTCATAGTAACTGTATCACCTGGAACACCAATTACACGTTTTACTAAACGTTTATCTGAGACCACTGAATCAAAAATAATGATGTCATTGGTTTGTGGTTCGGAAAGTGTAACAAGAGAAATATGAGTGAAGGGTAAGCGAATATCATAAGCCATTTTATTAATAAAAATTCTATCGCCTTCAACAATTGTTGGTTTCATCGAACCTGTAGGTACGTCACTCCAGTCAGCGACAGCGCTACGAAAAACTAACATTAAACCAATAAAAATAAATAATAACTTATTTTCTTTCCATAGTTTCTTGAGACTATTTTTCATTTTCTTTCCTTTTAAATATTGATGACACAGGTATAGTTATTAACAGAAAATCTTAGTTTATTATGACCATTATTTTTTGATTTGTTGCTTATGAAATGTAACGGATTATGACAACTTTACTGTTTAACAAGGAAAGAGCTCATGAATAATGCATTAATAATAGCTTTGTATAATTTTTAAAAAGTAAACTTCGTTGGTCACTCCACTTGCTAGTGTGAAACTTATTTAGTGTTCATATCACTATAGGTTTCGAGCTTAAACTATCGGTCGCTAAGGTAGACTAGATAAAATCAAACGTTAACTTGAGAACAAATAAAAAATTACTATTTACTTGAATTTTTTATTAAAGCTAAGGAGAATTCCTGTAGAATTTACCTGTATTTGTAAAGTAACTAACCAAAACGATTATATTAATGACTAAAAAGATAAAAGTACCGTTAAAACATAAAAACGCTGAATCAGCTGAGATAACCTTAGGTTTAACCGATCCTAAAAGCCCAAGTAATGTCGGTGCTGTAATGCGCGCAGCAGGATGTTATCAAGTTGATAGCGTACTCTACAGTGGTGTTAGGTATGCAAGAGCCGCGAAATTTCATACCGACACACAAAGTGCCAGTAAAAAAATACCTTTAATTGGTGTTGAATCTTTGGTGGAAAGTTTACCCGAAGGGAGCAAGCTAATATGTGTTGATTTAATTGAAGGAGCGGTGCCATTGCCGGCCTTCATTCACCCTAAAAATGCTATGTATGTGTTTGGCCCTGAAGATGGCACTATTAGTCAGGCTGTTATCGATAAAGCTGATGCTGTGGTATATATTCCAACGAATGGTTGTATGAATTTGGCAGCAACAGTAAATGTTTTACTTTATGACCGCTTAGCAAAGTCTGCAATAGCTATTGGTGACGATGAACTTATCCGAAAAAGTAGAGATACAAATAACACGGTAAAAGTGAAACAGTAAAATGGCTTGTTGATAGTGTTAATCTAACGATTTGTTCATAAAACAAACAAAAGAATTAATAAAGTCGATAAAAAACTTGACTCTTTCTGTCAACGATATACAATGCACGCAGCTAGAAAGTACTACCTATATTTATGTACCAAGTTTCGAAGTTATGTTAGTAGCTCGTCCTGTTTAATAAGTCATAGCAACACTCTCAGCATCATCGTTTTAGTGAATTAAATTTATTTAATGGCTAAAACAAAATTAAGATTAATTATATTAAACAAATAGGATACTATTATGTCTACAACTACTGGTACAGTAAAATGGTTCAACGAGTCTAAAGGTTTTGGTTTCATCGAGCAAGAATCTGGTCCTGACGTTTTCGCACATTTTTCTGCAATCTCTGGCGACGGTTTCAAAACTCTAGCTGAAGGCCAAAAAGTACAGTTTACTGTAACTCAAGGTCAGAAAGGTCCTCAAGCTGAGAACATTCAAGCTCTTTAATTTTGTATCTTGAGCTAACTTAGGTTACCTCATACAAATAAATTGCTAAAAAGGGTAAGACTTATGTCTCACCCTTTTTTTGTGGGAAAAATTTAGTTTCAACGTTTAAAACTTAAGATATGCTTTCAGCTTACCAAGCTCTATCTACTTCGAATAATTTTAAATACGATTATGCACAAGTTAATGCCGTTGCCAAACTTGATGATCTTTCTGAACAAATCTATCAACATGAGCATAAATCTTGGCTTGCTAAACGACTGAAAAAATCGTCTGCTATTCGTGGGATTTATCTTTATGGGAGAGTCGGTCGTGGTAAAACCATGCTTATGGATCTCTTCTTTCAAAATTTAGCCGTTACTGCTAAAAAACGTATTCACTTTCATCGCTTTATTGAAGAAGTACATCAACAATTAAATTTATGTACAGGACAAAGTGATCCATTAACGTTTATTGCTAAGCAATGGGCTAAAAAGATCAAAGTACTGTGTTTTGATGAGTTTTATGTTTCAGATATTGGTGACGCTATGTTGCTTTCTGGCTTATTTCAGGCGTTCTTTCAACAAGATATTATTTTAATCGCTACCTCTAACTGTCGACCCGAAGAACTTTATCGTAATGGGTTACAGCGCGAAAGATTTATGCCTACCATAGATTTAATTAACGATTATTGCCAAGTATTATCGGTTGATGGTGCTGTAGATCATCGCTTAGACCGTTATGATGAAACCGCAATCGCATATCGTGATTATACTTACCCATTAAATAACAAAACGCTTAGACAAAGGTTTTTAGATATTACGGGTATTGTAGGCACTTCAGGTAATATAACCGTTAACCACCGTAAAATCCCTTTTCAAGCGAAAACAGATACTATTATACTTTTTGATTTTTATGCACTATGTTCTGGTCCTAGAAGTCAGCGAGACTACATTAGCCTAGCTGATCATTTTAAATTAGTATTGCTTGACCAAGTTCCTCAATTTGATGGAGAGCGCATAACGTCTGTGATATCAGGCGTAGAAGATGACTATCAACGCGACGGTAAATTGTTAAGCCAACTTCGCCACTTAGATGATGAAGCTCGGCGCTTTATTGCTGTTGTTGATGAATTTTATGATAGAAATATACGACTTATTATTAATGCTGAAGTTGATATTATTGAGCTTTACCAAGGACAGCAATTAAGTTTTGAGTTTGCTCGCTGCCAATCCCGTCTCATTGAAATGCAACAATTAGCATATTAGCCACAAATGTGTTTATTTCACTAATAAATGGTATTTAATTTTCATTTTATTTTATGTTTATTTTGTATCTTATTGAATTTTATTGGTTTTACTAGTTGGCACTAGTTTTGTAATGTCTATATTAAGTTAGGCATTATTTAATCGATAACAATCGAAGGGCATAATATGAAAACACTCATCGCAACAGCACTTATATTGGCAAGCAGCAGTACGTTCGCTTCCACCGCATCTTTTACAAATGACTCATGCAATGCAACAATATCTGGTGGTATTAAAATTACGCCAACCGCTATTGAATTCTCTAAAAGTAAACTGCCACTCTATAAAATTGTTGATAATGAACGATTATATGTCAATGGTGTTCAAGTTGACTTAACAGATAATCAGCAATCCTTGGTTCATGATTATTCGTCTGGCATTAGGGCTGCAGTTCCACAAGTAAAAAGTGTTGCATTAGATGCTATTGATCTTGCGAATGACGGCATTAATTTAGCGTTTAATGAGTTACTCGGTCAAGATAATACGCTGAGTGCTGAAATTACTAGTCAACTTTCAGAGATACGTAAAGAAGTTGATCTGGGCTTAACCAGTGATAATGACATTTATTTTGACGAGGATGGTTTTTCAGGAGAAAACTTTTTCAACGAAGATTTTGAGCAACGTATTGAAAGTGCAATAGAAAAGACGGTGCAAAATTCGATTGGTAGTTTAATGATAGCGGTAGGGCAACAGATGCTTTTCTCTGGTGGCGATATGAACGCTTTTGAATCTCGTATGGAGGATTTCGGTGAAAAAATGGAAAACGAAATGGAATCTCGTGGCGAACAAATTAAAAAAAATAGTGAAGTACTTTGTCAATCTGTTGTCGACATCGATGCACTTGAAGACAGGTTAACTAACGAAATAATAGTGTTAAAAGACTTTAATTTATTAACCACTACTGTTTCATCTAAAAACACTAAAGAACTTATGTAATTTTAACTAAATATAGATAAAATTCTGTATCGCCTATTATAACATGGGCGCGTTACTCTCTAATCATTGACAATAAAAACAAGTAAATAATTCAGTTACTTGTTTTTTGTCAATCGAACCATTGACTTAATTAACTGCCATTTGTCATCTGTGACTGCTCGTCAGCCCAAGAAAGTGCTTGGTTGTAATCTCTAATGACTTTTTCCTTTTCTATACCTAACTTCTTCATAACAATAGTGGTTTCATCCCATTGTGCATGTTCAATGTACTCTAATAACTGGATTAATTCAGCCAATACGCCTTTCTTAGTGAGTAAAGAAATCTTTATCTCTTGCGCAAGTGGTAACTTTTCTAAAACAGTTTCAAGTTTTTCATCTAAAATGGCATCAATTAATGATAATAAGCCCGTTAAGAAAGCAATAGATGAATCTATTGGAGCATTTATATCCTTTGAGACAAGTTCACAAAATTTAGCACGAGCCATCGCTGAATTAATTAACTCTGAAGGTTTATCAGGGTTAACATTTATAGCAAACATCAATCCTAAAAAGCGCTTTAATTCTTGTGACCCTAGTGTTACAAGTGCTTGTTTTATCGTTGATATTTCATTGCGTCTGCGAAATATCGCCGAGTTAACATATCGTAAGAGTTTATAAGAAAGCGTTACATCGCGTTCAAAGACTGAAGTAATACTGATTAAATCTAATTCGGGTTTTGATGTTTCATAAAGTAACTCAGCCATGGCAATCTGTGATGGAGAGAGACTTTTAGTTTTTATCATCTCAGGCTTAGCAAAGAAAAAGCCTTGGAATAGTTCAAAGCCTAATTCTAGTGCTTGATTATACTCGTCGTAAGTTTCAACTTTTTCTGCAAGCAATTTAATATCAGGGAAATTAGTAATCGCTTGTTTAACTTCTTTAATTTCTTCAATAGTGGATATTTTCCAATCTATTTTTATTATTTTGATATAAGGGAAAAAATGTATCCACACTTTTTGATGTTCATAATCATCTAGCGCTAGTGTATAACCTTGTTCATAAAGATCTTTGCAAATAGCTAATAGCTTTTTACCCGGCTTAACCGTTTCAAGAATTTCAACGACGACTTCATCAGTGGTCAGCATATTTGCGTAACCAAGACTTAATGTTTCAAGGGTAAAATTAATAAAGGCGGGCTTATTACCAGTAAATTCTCCTATACCTAAGTTAAATTTACTTGCTTCAATCATTTTTGTGGTGGCTTCATCGCCATCGATATCAGGAAAAACGTTGTCAATGCTGTCTCTAAATAGCAATTCATAGGCAAAAAGGTTTTTGTCTTTATCTAGAATGGGTTGCCTGGCGGCATAAAAATACATAAAAATTCCTGATATTTTCGTAACTATATTGAATATATTGGAAAAAGGATAAATTAGCATCAACTATTTTTATATATTAGTTGCTGGCATAAGAATATTACATGGATAATACCTTTAATATAGTTGAAAACAATAAAAGTATAGTAATAGCAAAATATCTAGTCATACTAGCTTAATCTATTTTTTGCTTAGTAACAGAAGTTTTTAACATTTTTTTTACTTAGTAAAAATATAATAATACTTTCGGAGGTTAATTTGGCATTTGGTACATTATTTTCTTTAGGTTTATATTTTATTGTTATGATCGGTATAGGTTTATATGCCTTTAAAAAATCGACCAGTGACGCAGCAGGTTATATGCTAGGAGGGCGTAATCTAAGTCCTTCAGTGACGGCTCTTTCCGCTGGGGCTTCTGACATGAGTGGTTGGATGCTAATGGGCATACCAGGTGCTATGTATGTGACAGGTTTAAGCAGTATTTGGATCGCCGTAGGTTTAGTGATCGGTGCTTATTTTAATTATTTAATTGTTGCGCCTCGTTTGAGAACTTATACCGAAGTAGCAAATGATTCGATAACGTTACCTGATTTCTTTGAAAACCGTTTTAATGATAAGCGCCATTTGCTACGCGTAGTTTCATCAATTGTTATTATTGTCTTTTTCACGCTTTATACTTCATCAGGTATCGTTGCTGGTGGTAAATTGTTTGAAAGCTCTTTCGGATTAGATTATGAAGTTGGGCTCTACGTTACCGCAGGTGTTGTTGTACTTTATACTATGTTTGGTGGTTTTTTAGCCGTAAGCTTAACCGATTTTGTGCAAGGGTGTATTATGTTCGTAGCACTTGTGCTGGTACCTTTTGTGGTTATAAGCGATATTGGTGGCGTACAAGCAATGAATGATGTTATTCATTCTATTGATGCTGAAAAGTTTAATATGTTCAATGGTGTTAGTGCGCTGGCGATTATTTCAGCGATGGCTTGGGGCTTAGGTTATTTTGGCCAGCCACATATCATTGTGCGCTTTATGGCAATCCGGTCAGTTAAAGATTTACCTGCTGCTCGTCGTATTGGTATGACTTGGATGATCGTTTCTATTTGTGGTGCTATGGCAACTGGTTTTGCTGGTATTGCTTATGTGGCGAAAACGGGCACAGAATTAACCGATCCAGAAACTATTTTTGTTTTATTTTCTCAGGTTTTATTTCACCCTCTCATTTCTGGCTTTTTATTAGCCGCTATTTTAGCTGCAATAATGAGCACCATTTCTTCTCAATTATTAGTGACATCAAGCTCATTAACCGGTGACTTTTATCAAGCGTTTCTAAATAAAGATGCTACTGATAAACAGCTTGTTTTTGTTGGCCGTTTATCTGTACTTCTAGTTGCTATTGTTGCGATATCTTTAGCTTATGACCGAAATAGCTCTATTTTAAGTTTGGTTAGTAACGCTTGGGCAGGATTTGGCGCCGCATTTGGACCACTAGTTATCTTAAGTCTCTACTGGAAAAAAATGAACAAACAAGGCGCTTTAGCAGGTATGTTAACGGGCGCTATAACCGTTCTTATTTGGATTTATGCTCCGATAACTGTCGGTGGTGAACTATTGAGTTCAGTGATGTATGAAATTGTTCCTGGTTTTATACTTTCAACAATAGCGATTGTTGTGGTGAGTAACTTGACCGCGGCACCTGATGAATCTGTTGAAAAGATGTTTGATGAGATGATAGAGCAGCACAATATCGATTAATGGTATTGTAAACTCGCTCAAATAAAGCCCGTTATTGATGTTCAATAACGGGCTTTTTATGTTCAGGATGAACGGTCATGATTTTTGTTCCTGACAAATCATAAGTACCTCCATCCCTGGAGGCAATAGTGTGGTGCCAAGGATGGCAAGGAACGTATATGTTCAGGATGAACGGTCATGATTTTTGTTCCTGACAAATCATAAGTACCTCCATCCCTGGAGGCAATAGTGTGGTGCCAAGGATGGCAAGCAACGTATATGTTCAGGATGAACGGTCATGATTTTTGTTCCTGACAAATCATAAGTACCTCCATCCCTGGAGGCAATAGCGTGGTGCCAAGGATGGCAATGAATGTATATGTTATTTTAATCTCTATTTTATTGAGGTCAGTACTAGATACTGAAACGAGTTCAGCATGACGATCTTGGTATCTGTTGCTTGAATTGAGGTAAGTACTAGATACTGAAACGAGTTCAGTATGACGACTTTAGCTTCTGTTGTTTGGAGGTGAGTACTAGATACTGAAACGCGTTTAGCATGACGATTTTGGTATCTGTTGCTTGAATTGAGGTAAGTACTAGATACTGAAACGAGTTCAGCATGACGACTTTGGCTTCTGTTGTTTGGGAGGTCAGTACTAGATACTGAAACGCGTTGAGTCTGGGGATTTGAGTATTAATATGATGGTTTCAGTGCAAGAGCAATGGAGTTTTAATAAGAGGGGATTAAGAACGTCGTCGCCATGGTTTCATGTGCGACGACGTTAACAGTAAAATATTATTTTTATGACTTAAATAGACCAGCTAATATTTCTATCGATGGCTGTTTGCCACTGCGTAAGCGATTCACTTTTGTCAGCAACTACAATAATATTACTGTTTTTAAAGTGTTGGGATTTTCCTATTAATTTATCTGTTGAAAAATCAGCGGTAAATTCAAGCTCTTCATTATTGGGAACAATAAAAACAGTGACCATGCTTGTTGCACCTTGAAAAACTAAGTGCAGGCTTTTCATGCCATCAAACCGGCAATAATTAGCAAACATTAATTTGCCTATGCTATCTGTAAAACTGCCATTAAACGTCGCCATTTTATCGTTAAGAGAGGCTAAGCTCACATTTGCAGTTGAAGTGTTAGAGAAATGTCCTTCTTCATGGGCAATATGAGCTATCGCATAATCCCCTAGGTTGTTATATGCATTAGAAAACTGCATAAAATTAATCGTTAAACCCATAACAAAGGCAACAGACGCAGCTAAAGCTAAACGCACACGACTTTTACGTTTTTGCTGCTGATGACTGGCCATTGTTTGACGTAAAATAAGTTTATCGCTTAAGCCTGTAGGTACTTCAATATTTAACGCTTGAAAGAGTTTACTGTCTAAACTTTCAAGTTCTTGTGTAAAATTTTGCTTGGCAGGGTCACTGTGAATTGCAGCAAGCATATCTTCATCACGTGTATTTGGATCTGCATAAATACGACGTCTAAATTGCAAATCATCCATTGTATTGACCTCTAACTTTGGGAGTATTATCTAAAGCTTCTTTTAATTGATTACGCGCTCTAAACAACCTTGTCATCACGGTATTCTTATTTAAATCGAGCTGTTTAGCTATTTCTTCACCTGAAAAACCACCAATAATTTGTAAAACTAATGGCTCTCGGTATTCTTCTGGCATTTGTGCTATTTTTTCACGCAGCCAATAGTTTTCAATTTCTTGCTCGCTACTTGTTGATTTAGTATCGGTAATAGTGGCTTCTTCATATTCACTCATATCAAATCGTTTACGTTCGAAACGACGAGCATTCTCTCGTCGTAAAATTGTGATCAACCATGACTTAGCTGCTTTTTCATCTTTTAATGAATCTAAAGCTCGCCATGCCCGTAAAAATGTCTCTTGCACTAAGTCTTCAGCCACATGTTTGTCGTGACATAGCCAATAAGCATAACGGAATAAATCGCCATGCAAAGCTTTAACTAGTGCTTCATATCTAACTTGTTTTGTTGCCATGTTGTAAGAGACCTGAGCTGACATTATTTTATTTCGCTTTTAACAATATATTTCATTTTTATCTTGGGTTCAGAGTTACAATTTTAGCTTCATTTACTTTTAATCCTTGCTTATTAATCGCTTGAATTAAGCTTGTTAAGGCCTTTCCTTGCCAAGTTTTTTGCTCTTTCCCATAATAACATTGCTGTAACAACTCAATTTCGTCCTGAAATTTCTTATCATTAATCTCGATTAACGCATCATCAAGTGTTGCTGTTATTTTGTTACCTGCTTTTGCTTGTAAGGTATTTATCCATGGCGATATTAAAGAGAGCACTTCTAAGCCCTGATTTTTTTTACAGGCGGCTAATAAAAATAAGTAGGGATTATTATTTATATTATCAATCTTCGTTGTTTTTACTGCCAATGGTCTAGAGCGTTTTGCACTGATAAACCATGCTAAAGCAGTAAGTAGCCATAAGGTTAAAAATAGCCATTGCAGCCAGGATGCCTGAGTAATAACAATTTTTTCTGTTGGAATAAGTGCTTTGTTTTGCTGGTTTTTCATGACAGCTGGAGCGGTGTTAAGCTCGCTATTAGGTAAAACTGTAATTTTTTGAGCAGCAATTGTAGCGATTTGATAACGGTTAGTGACGGTGTTCCACCACGGAATACTTATCTCTGGTAGTTGATATTCGCCAGGCTTACTGGCAACAATGGCAAAATTTCTAACTTTTTGGCTAACCAAATGGCCACTGCTCATGCCGGTATGTAATTGAGCTTGGTCTGGATAGACTTTCAGGCCTTTGGGCACCGTCATCTCTAAAAGTGGTAATTGTTCTTCGGATAAACCTGCTGCAGTTAAGGTAATGATGCGCGTAATCGGCTCGCCTACTTTGAACGTTGTTAAATCAGGTTGCCAGTCTTGATGAATAGCCAGTAAATTACTCGGTAACCACGTGCCTTGAAATGTTTCAGGGATAGGACGAACTACCAGTTGAATTTCATCGCCAATGACACTAACAGGTTTAGTTTCTGAAAAGCTAAACATGTTATTTCTTCGCGTTGAAGGCACTAAGATTTCGCCAGAGAACAGCGGTGACTTTAACGTAAATTCACCGCTATTTTTAGGACTTATTGCATAGGTTCTTTCAATAACTCGATAGCGACGGCCATTAATAATAGTATCTTCTTCTTTATCTTTTCCAATTTGAGTAATGCTGGCGCTTTCTAACGTTGGTTCGCTTAAGCTGCCACGCTTCAATTCTGCAGCAAAGTGCAGCTTTACTGTTAAGGTTAATTGTTGTTGAACATAGACTTCTTTGGTCGATATTTCAGTGGTAATAAAAATGTCTTGTTGTTTGTCAGCAAGCGGATCATTTTCAGCTAATATTTGTACTTTTATGGCTTGAGAGTTTATGCCCGCAATGGTGAAAGGAGGAATAATAAAATCGCCTGCTGATTTGCCTATTAGTAAAGTAGTCCAGGTTGTTGTTTGTGTCGTTTTAAAATTAACCATACTGGTTTGAGAACTCACCGATGTTCTACCAACGACAAAGTCTTTTAATAACGCGGAGGTATTTAAAGCGTTGGTGTCGACATCGTCATCTATGGTGATTTTTAAAATAAAAGACTCATTAACCACGATAGGATTCTTATCAATAGTTGCACTAATTTGAGTTGCCGCAAACGCATTAGAGGTAAAAAGCGTATTACTGAGCAAAATAGTTAGTAGGGCTATTATTGTTTGGGTCATTATTTTTACCATTGTTTTTTTCCTTTTGCGCGACTACTTCGACTATTACGGCGCTTTTGATATTCGAGCTGCATTTTGTTTCTCAGTAACATATAAGGATCATCAGTTACTTTGTTGAGTAATTGTTGGTGTTTTTGTTCGGTCTCTTCTGCTAATTGTTCGGCGGCACGAAGCTGAGCAGGTGTTTGCTCGGGTTGGCTTGGGTCGTCTTCTTTACCTTCCTCTTCTTTAGCTTGTTTTTCTTGCTCGGCTTTATCTTTTTGTTCTTGTTGAGACTTTTCTTGTTCGGTCTGCTCTTTGTCAGTCGCTTCTTTTTGATCATCTTGTTGCTCAGATTCATTTGGCTGAGCTGGATCTTCACTGTTTTTCTGCTCTTGATCTTTCTCCTGATTTTCTTGCTCGTTTTGTTCTTGCTGGTTTTGCTGCTCTTGATTTTTGTCGTTGTTTTCTTCGTTGTTCTGTTCTTGGTTTTCTTGTTGCTGCTCTTGTTGTTTTTTTAACTCTTCAAGGTAAGCCTTATTGGATTTTGCATCTTGATGCTGTGGCTCTTTTAGTAACGCTTGTTCATACGCTTTAATTGCTTCATCAATACGTTTTAATTGCGCTAGAGAATTACCTTGGTTATAAAGAGCTTCGGCAGTGTCTTGGCGTTGAAATGCTTTTAATGCTTGCTCGTAATTTCCTGAGCGATAATAAGAGCTCCCCTGCCAAGATGAATCTTCAAAACTAGTGGCTGCCTGCTCAAAAGCTTCACTGTTGAATTGTTGTTGTCCTTGTTGGTCTTTGGTTTGCCATAAATTTTTCCAAAAATCATCAGTCACCTGTTTGTCTGGGACTGATTCTTTTGTTAGCACTGCATTGGGTTTTGTAGTGCTTGGTAATGTTGTGCTTTGCGCGTAGCTTTTATCAACGGGTGACATTAATAATATTAATGGCAATATCGCTAATAAACGGCCTCGGCGAAAGTAGGGCAACAACAAGGCTAAGACTAAAAATAATAGATAGGGACCCGCTTCTTGCCATTGATCACCCGTATTTGAAGATTCTTTTTGTTGTTGATCTTCAATATCACTGGGTTGTCGAAGTAACGCTTCAATATCACTATTATTGTTAGCGAGTGTTGCATAATAACCACTGCCTCTTTTTGCTGCGCCTTTTAAGGCTGATATTGATAATTTAGGGACGATAATAGAACCACTCGTATCTTTCATCAGTTCACCATTATTAAGCTTTATTGGCGCTCCAGTTGTTGTGCCTATGCCTAAAATATTCAATCGATGATTATTGCTTCTACTCCAATCGGTGATGTCTTGAATGTCATAATTATCGATACCATCAGTAAACCAATATATATCACCTTTGCTATGACCAGCATTAACCAGCATATCGTGAGCGAGCGTTAGCGCAGCTAAAGGGTTACTACCAAGTTCTGGCATTAATTCAGGGGACAAAGATGGCAATAACAATTTAATATTATTAATGTCGGCTGTCAGAGGGCTAATCGTAAAAGCATCACCAGCATAGGCGATTAAGCCTATTTCACCTTCATTTAATTGTTCTAGTAAATCAATCGCTTTGTAACGCGATCTTGTTAATCGATTGGGTGCAATATCAGTAGCATACATAGAATACGACATGTCCATGATCAACACCGAGCCACGTGCTATTTGATAAACGGGTTGTGGCAGTTTTTTCCACGTAGGTCCGGCTAAAGCTACAATTGCTAATAAACCTATGATAAAAGGTAAAGTAAGTGACAACTTCTGCTGACTGTCTTGCTTATCAACCAAGACGCTTGCTAAATGTTTTGGAAGCAATTGTTGCCAGCCGGATTGGCTCAACCGGTATTTTTTAAGTAGTTTTAACGCAAAAATTAAGGCGATGATGGCTAATAACCACCAAGGACGAATAAAGTGAAAGTCAGCCATTTTAACTATTCGCTCCTTTTAATGTGATAGTGGGTAGGTTCAGCCAAATTAGATAAAGAAATGATAATAATAATGCTGCAGATAATGGCCAATAAAATAATGCCGTAAGGGGACGCATTTGTTGTTGGTCTTGCTCTATCGGTTCTAGCGCATCGAGTAATTGATATATTTCACTCATATCTTTACTGTCACGGGCACGAAAATAATAACCACCCGTTTTGCTAGCCAATTGTTGCAACGACTCTTCATCTAATTCGCTAGATGGGTTAATGCGACGTTTACCAAAAATTGAATCTTGAATCATTACATCAGCGCCAATGCCCACTGAATAAATGGTAATGTTTTTTGCTACTGCGAGTTCTAATGCTTGTTCTGGGGTTATTTTACCCGCCGTATTTTGACCATCGGTTAACAGTAATAACACACGATTTGATTGTTTCTTTGTATCAAAGCGTTTTACTGCCAAAGCAATAGCATCTCCAATTGCAGTTTGTTTACCGACTAAACCTAATACGGCTTCATCAAGCATCTGCTGTACTGTTTTTCTATCAAAGGTCATTGGTGTTTGCATATAGGCATCATCACCAAAGAGAATAAGACCTAAACGATCACCGGTGCGACGTTCAATAAACTCACCTAATAATACTTTTAACATATCTAGGCGGTTAACGGTGCTGCCATTTATTTGCATGTCTTCAACTTGCATACTGCCAGACAGATCTACAGCTATCATCATTTCGCGCCCTTCGGTGGGTACATTTACTGCTTCGCCGAGCCATTGCGGCTGACTGGCAGATATAACAATTAAGCTCCAAATCAGTAAAAACAAAATAGGTGGAGACTTTTTAGTTTTAGCTGAAAAACGTTCACTAGAAGTATTTTGAATTAGTATTGGCATTTTTAATGCTGCCGCTTGGTTTTGATTCTTTGCTGGTAATAGATACATTAATAATGGTATCGGCAGCGCTAACAATACCCAAGGTAGTAGTAGATTAATCATGACTGTTTCTCATGTTTTGTTACCGAATTTTGCTTTAGTAACTGCGGCGGAAGCGCTTGACTGAGCCAAAGATGAGCGGCTTCCTTCAACGTTTCATTTTCTGAATTTTTAGTGAGCTGATATTTATGACTAAATTGCTGTTCAGATAAGGTTAGAAATTTTTCTTGATGCTTAATTGCTAACGTGTTCTTGAAAAAATCTTTTAATCGTTCGCCATGTAACGAGGCAATTTCATTTCGTGGAAAATACTGAAATGCAGCCCATTTTAATAAAGTGATTATTTCGTCATTATTATCGGTGCTTTGAAGTTTTGATAATGCTAATTTTTTAGCATGAGATAATTTTCGGCGTCTTTGCCATTTTACAGTAACGAAAATAAGCGCTATTAATATAGACGCAAGTAAGATCCACCAGCCATAAGCGAATGGGTAATTATGAACCTGCTCTGGTAAGTGAATATCTTTTAATTGAGCTAATTGCTCAGACGGTTGTTTTAACGCTTCCATGAGGCGACTCCGTCAGTTAATTGTTGCTCTAAAGTTTGACCTGATGAGAAGTGCAATACTCGGGCGCCTGCTTTAAGTAATAAATCTTTTTTCAATTGAACTCGTTCATTGGCTTGTTGATGATAATTTATAGTCGCCTTTTCATCACCAATCAATAATTGCTGTCGCGAGTTTCCGTCGGTCACCGTAACGTTCATTTTATGTTTACTATTAGGTAAGTCGTGCTCAAGCGGATCACTTATCAAACAGACAACTAGTTCACAATGACGACTAATATGGGATAAGTGGCGGATAGTTTCTTGGCTAATATAATTACCATCGGTGATTAAATAAACCAAACTTCCAGGGCGAGCAAGTTGTCTTAGTCGTGCACAATTCTCTTCAAAAGCAGCATTAGCAGAATTATGCTGTTGTTCAATAGACGAATGTTCTTCGTGTTTTTGCTGTTCGATAGATAACGTATGTTGATGAGTTTCTACTAAACTGTATAAATAATGAAGCACGCCTTGTTTGCGACTGCGCGGTTTTAATTCACTATGTTTATGTTGATTAAAAACAATACCGCCGACTCTATCGCCTCGGCCTTTAGCATGCCAAGTCACTAATGCCGCTAAGTGTGCAGCTTGTACTGATTTAAATAAAAGCTGACTACCAAACAACATTGAATTACTGAGGTCGGTTACTACGAGTACTGGACGTTCAACTTCTTCACGAAAAATTTTAGTATGGGTTTTACCTGTTCGTGCTGTTACTCGCCAGTCGATGGCACGTATATCATCACCATTTTGATAATGACGTACTTCGTCAAATTCCATACCTCGCCCTTTACTACGAGATAAGTAATTACCTGACATTTGACCATGCTGACTTTTACGCGCAGCGAGATCAATGAGTTTAGTTTTGTTTTGGTATTGAATTAATTCATCGATTGATAATTCAATACCATTACTTAAAACACTACTAAGCAGATTTGCAACGTCTTGCTGGTTTTGTTCTTTTTTTTGATTAAGCCACATAAATTTACTTACAAGATTGATCGTTCATTATTTGATGTTGTTAAAGCGATTAATGCTATTTAAGCAACAGCGACTAAGCTTAGTAAGTGATCAAGAAGTTGATTACTGTTAATACCTTCAGCTTCAGCCTGGTAAGTCAGCAAAATGCGGTGACGTAATACATTATGGAATACGGCTTGTACATCTTCAGGGCTAACAAAATCACGGTTATGTAACCAAGCTCTAGCACGTGAACATCGGTCAAGTGCAATAGTTGCTCGGGGACTTGCGCCATAAGCGAGCCATTTTTTTAATTGATCATCATATTTTTCTGGAGTACGCGTCGCCATAATTAAATCAACAATATAATTTTCAATAGCCGGTGCCATATGAATTTCCATCACTTGGTCGCGAGCAGCAAAAATATCACTTTGCGATATTTCTTTTACCGGTTTTTTACTTTCTTTGCCATGTTGAAGTGCTTCACCGCGGTTGAGCTTTAAAATAGCTAATTCACTTACAGCATCAGGATAATCAATTTCAATGTGCATTAAGAAGCGATCTAATTGTGCTTCAGGAAGAGGATAAGTACCTTCTTGTTCAATAGGATTCTGTGTTGCCATCACTAAGAATAAGTCAGGAAGAGGATAAGTATTACGTCCAACCGTAATTTGTCCCTCTGCCATCGCCTCTAATAAAGCGGATTGTACTTTTGCTGGCGCGCGGTTGATTTCATCAGCGAGTACTAAATTTCTAAAAAGAGGACCCGGCTGAAAAACAAAAGTGCCATCTTCAGGGCGATAAATATCGGTGCCGGTTAAATCAGCAGGTAATAAATCGGGGGTAAATTGCACGCGGTGAAAATCAGCTTCAATACCTTCAGCTAATGCATTTACGGCACGAGTTTTTGCTAAGCCGGGAGGACCTTCTACAATTAGGTGACCATTGGCAAGCAATGCAATAAGTAAATTTTCAACAAGGGCGTGTTGACCTATAATTTGTTGAGATAAGTATTCTTTTAGGGATGAAAAATGTTCAATTGCCATGCTAACTACCACTTACTTGTTTTTATTGTTAAACCTGTGGGTATATATATAAGGTTCAGGTACCATAAAACAAGGATTTTTTACAATTTGACATGATTTTTAACAATTTATTTTCGAATGAATAGCTCACGTTTTAGCTGGGAGTTGTATTTATTTCATTTGAGGTTAGAATAAAGCAATCAACAAGTGGTCAGACCTCTTGGTTTGAAGACGATAAAATTAGATATTACGATAGAAGGGTAAAACATGACAAAAATGAATTTAACGACTCGAAACGGAGAACGCATCGCTGTAGTGGCTGGGTTGCGAACACCTTTTGCAAAACAAGCCACTGCTTTTCATGGTGTACCAGCAGTAGATTTAGGAAAAATTGTCGTTAATGAATTGCTAAAAAAGCATGATATTGACCCTACTATTATCGATCAATTAGTTTTTGGCCAAGTGGTACAAATGCCTGAAGCGCCAAACATTGCCCGCGAAATTGTTTTGGGTACTGGCATGAATGTAAATACAGACGCCTATAGTGTCTCAAGGGCTTGTGCAACAAGCTTCCAATCAACGGTTAATGTAACCGAAGCTATTATGGCAGGTTATGTTGATGTGGGTATTGCTGGTGGTGCTGATTCTTCATCAGTTGCGCCTATTGGTGTGTCAAAAAAGTTTGCACGTATCTTACTTGATTTAAGTAAAGCGAGAAGCTTGGGGCAAAAAATATCACTTATTCGTCAGTTGGGCCTAAAAGATATTATGCCTGTTCCACCAGCTGTTGCTGAATACTCTACGGGTATATCGATGGGGCAGACTGCAGAGCAGATGGCAAAAACCCATAATATCTCTCGTGAAGCTCAAGATGAATTAGCACATCGTTCGCATACTTTAGCCACAAAAAGTTGGCAAGAAGGTAAGTTAGCCGGTGAGGTGATGACCGCCTACAGTGAACCTTATAAAAGTTTTATTGAAAAAGATAACTGTATTCGTGAGAACTCAGAACTTGCCAGTTATAAAAAATTACGTCCTTGTTTTGATAGAAAACACGGCACAGTGACTGCAGCAACAAGTACACCATTAACAGATGGTGCCTCTGCCATTATTTTAATGCGTGAAGGGCGCGCAAAAGAATTAGGTTATAAACCGCTTGGTTATATCAAAAGTTATGCTTTTGCTGCCATTGATGTTTGGCAAGATATGCTTATGGGGCCAAGTTATGCGACGCCATTAGCACTTAAGCGTGCAGGTATGGAATTAAAAGATTTAGATTTAATTGAAATGCATGAAGCTTTTGCAGCACAAGCGCTTGCTAATATGAAAATGTTTGCCAGCACAAAATTTGCCCGTGAGCAATTAGGTCAAGATAAAGCGATTGGCGATATTGATATGGCTAAATTTAACGTGATGGGTGGTTCGTTAGCTTATGGTCATCCTTTTGCTGCAACAGGTACGCGTTTAATTGTACAAACCCTTAATGAGTTAAATCGTCGAGGTGGAGGTACCGGTTTAACTACCGCATGTGCCGCTGGTGGTTTAGGCGCTGCAATGATAGTGGAGACTGACTAATGACTGTACCTAATAACACTCAAGCAAACGATGAAGCGCTTAAACAAGAGAGTAACAATATGAGTACGTTTACATTAATTCGCCAAGAAAATGGTATTGCTCATTTAGTGATGGACGTGATTGGCGAATCCATGAATACCTTGAAAGCTGAGTTTTCTGAAGAAATTGATACGGTATTAAAAGAAATACGTAATGACAATACGATTAAAGGTGTTGTCTTAATCAGTGGCAAAAAAGATTCTTTTGTTGCTGGCGCAGATATTAATATGCTGGCGAGCTGTCAAAGTGCGAGTGAAGCAACGGCTCTTTCTCGCAATGGGCAAATAATTTTTGATCAAATTGAAAACCTCTCAATTCCTGTTGTTGCTGCTATTAATGGTGCTTGTCTAGGTGGCGGACTTGAACTTGCTATGGCGTGTCATGCTCGTATTTGTAGTGATAATGGCAAAACAGCCTTGGGATTACCTGAAGTACAGTTAGGCCTATTACCGGGGAGCGGTGGTACGCAGCGTTTACCAAAATTGGTTGGTATTCAAAAAGCATTAGATATGATGCTAACAGGTAAACAATTACGCGCGAAACAAGCCTTGAAGATGGGCTTGGTTGTTGATGTTGTGCCAAACAGCATTTTAATTTCTGCTGCTGAAAACTTAGTGCTAGCGGCACAAGGTAAAGCGAGTAAGATTAAAAAGAGTCAACGCAAAATCAGTGTTTTAGATAAGGCACTTGAAGGTAATGCGGTTGGCCGTAAAATAATTTTCAATCAGGCGACTAAATCTGTATTGGCTAAAACCAAAGGCAATTATCCTTCACCCCTCAAAATTATTGATAGTGTACGCAGTGGTATCGAAAAATCATCGGTCAGTGGTTACCAAACTGAAGCCGATCATTTTGGTGAACTTGTTATGTCACCAGAATCAGCTCAATTAAGACAAATCTTTTTTGCTACTACCGACATGAAAAAAGAGCAGGGCATCGAAGGTGTTAATGCTAAGCCGATTAGCCAAATTGGTGTTTTAGGTGGCGGCTTAATGGGCGGTGGTATTGCTTTTGTTAGTGCAACTAAAGCGAATGTTGATGTACGTATTAAAGATATTGCGCCGCAAGGTATCAGCCATGCGATGAAATATGGTTATGACATACTCAACAAAAAAGTTAAACGTCGCTTTATGTTGAAAAGTGAAATGCAAAAGCAATTGGCTAAAATTACGGGTTGTGTTGATTATAGCGGTTTTAAAAACGTTGATATGGTTATAGAAGCTGTTTTTGAAGACTTGTCATTAAAGCAAAAAATGGTTGATGACATGGAAAGTATTTGTGCTGAAGACACTATTTTTGCGAGTAATACCTCAAGTTTACCTATCGGACAAATAGCCGCAAAAGCTTTGCGCCCTGAAAATGTCATTGGACTGCATTATTTTTCTCCGGTAGATAAAATGCCGTTAGCCGAAATTATTGCACATTCAAAAACCTCTGATCAAACTATTTCAACGACAGTTGCTTTTGCTAAAAAACAAGGCAAAACGCCGATAGTTGTTAAAGACAAAGCGGGTTTCTATGTTAATCGTATCTTAGCGCCTTACATGAATGAAGCCGCCTTATTATTACTTGAAGGCGAATCGATTGGTAAGTTAGATAAAGCACTGGTTAAGTTTGGCTTCCCTGTTGGACCCATACAATTACTAGATGAAGTCGGTATTGATATAGGTGCTAAAATTGGTCCTATTTTACAAGCTGAATTAGGCGATCGATTTGCTGCACCAGAAGCATTTAATAAACTTATTGCCGATAAACGTTTAGGTAAAAAAGTGCAGAAAGGTTTTTACCTCTATAAAGATAAAAACGGCAAAAAAGTCACCAAAAAACTTGTTGATGAATCTGTCTATCCATTATTAAATATCATCATTAAAGATCAAAAAACAAATGATGAACTTGTCCAGCGTTGTGTTTTTATGATGTTGAATGAGGCTGCTAGGTGTTTAGATGAAGGTATTATTCGTAATGCTAGAGACGGTGATATCGGCGCTATCTTTGGTATCGGATTCCCACCATTTTTAGGTGGACCATTCCATTATATCGATACGTTAGGTGCAGAGGTGATTGTTAATAAGTTGAACCTGTGGAGTAGTGAACTAGGCGAACGCTTCAAGCCTTGCCAGGCATTAATTACCATGGCTGAAACAGGTAATAAATATTATTAGTAACAGGCAATGTTATGCCACCTCGGTGGCAATTTAACGAAAAAGAGGCAATTTAATGCCTCTTTTTTTTATGCTTTTTACCCTTTAAAATAAGTTGAATAAATACTCTAAATTAGTTATATTTCGCCTATAAAGTTTTAGCCATTCTTTTAGTCAGTTTAGCGGTAAATATTATGTTGTTATTTTTAGCGGTTGTCAGTGTTGTTTGTTCGATGTTCTTTTACTGCCAGGCATTACGTAGTGGTTTAGGTTTGAAGCGCTGGGCATGTGCAGGATTAGTTTTTGGGCCTTTTATTTGGCCAATGTTCTGTATGAAGAAACGGATGAAAATGAATAAGATGTTTGGCTTTAATACACTAATTTTAAAAGCTTAGAAGTTTTTAAAATTAATTTTTCTTTATCACTCTAGATAAAATAAGACAGCTACATTCCTTGTAGCAAACAGTGTCTTTCTTCAAACTAACCATTGATAATAGTGGCTCAATGATTATTACTTCCACCACTTACTGGCTGGCATTTCTTTAATTTCAATGCTAGCAGCAATAGGGTTTGCTTTAGTTGTTACAAATAGAGCTTTAAATAAGTTGATCATCTTGGACTCCTAGACTTTTATAGAGCCACGTAAGCGACCGATTGTATCTACATCTAACTTTTGTTCATTTACTTTCACAGAGCCACGTAAGCGACCGATTGTATCTACATCTAACTTTTGTTCATTTACTTTCACAGATCCACGTAAACGACCGATTGTGTTTATATCTAACTTTTGATCATTTACTTTTATAGAGCCACGTAAGCGACCGATTGTATCTACATCTAACTTTTGTTCATTTACTTTTACAGAACCACGTAAACGACCAATTTCATCTATCATTAATGAATCAGACTTTATAACAGGTGCTGGCGAAGCAGACATTGCCAAAGATAAAATAAGTGAGCTAAGCATTAAAATTTCCTTAATTTTTTATTATTAATTTCATCTATGCTAAAGCACGTATTATGCCAGAAATCAAAAGCCTTGTTAAATAAGGCTTTCGTGGAGGTTTTTTAGAGGAATTTTCGTATGTCAAAAACTTGTCAGAGACTAAAGTAATTCGTTAGAATTTTATAATGCTAAATGACATTAAAATGACGTTTTCCCAAAGTTGGTCGATGCTGTGGTGATTTGATAAGAAAGTAAGTACTTTTGAAAGTCTCCTTCCGGTAAAGGTTTACTGTATAAATAACCTTGCAGTTGCTCACAGCGTAATCCAGAAAGAAAACTTAGCTGTTGATTAGTTTCAACCCCTTCAGCGACTACTTGCATACCTAAGTTATGTGCAATAGTCACTATAGTGGCAACCATATTACGACCCTGCTCTGACTCTTCAATATCATCAACAAAAGCTTTATCTATTTTTAAGGTATTAAGCGGAAACTTCTTTAAATAAGCGAGTGATGAGTAGCCCGTGCCAAAATCATCTAACGATAAGTGAATACCCATAGCTCGAATTTGCAACATAATATCAATAGCTTTTTGGGGAGAGTCCATAACAGTACCTTCCGTTATTTCTAATTCAAGGTACTTAGCCGGTAATTGACTTTCTTTGAGAATGTCAGCAATCATGCCAACCAAATTAGGCTGGGTAAATTGCACCGCTGATAAATTGACCGCTACCCGACCACTAAATAGCCCGGCATCAACCCATTTTTTAGTTGCAAAACATGACTTTCTTAAAACCACTTCGCCAATGTCAATTATTTGGCCTGTTTCTTCCGAAATAGGGATAAAAGTTATTGGGCTAATGATGCCTTTTTTAGGGGTTTCGAAACGCACTAAGGCTTCCATACCGGCCACTTTACCGGTAGAAATTTCAATCTTAGGTTGATAGAAGACTGAGAAAGAATCTTCTTTTAAACCATGGCGTATTAAGCTTTCAACTTGTAAGCGCTTAACTGCTGCCTTATTCATCGAATCACTAAAGAACTGATACTTATTACCACCATTGTTTTTAGCATGATACATGGCTGTATCTGCGTTTTTCAGTAGCTCTTGCGGTGATATACCATCTTCAGGATAAAGTACAATACCTAAGCTACTAAAAAGAACTACTTCTTGATTTCTCAGTTTCAGCGGCTGGGCAATGGTCGTTAGCACATCTTTAGCAATACTGGTGATCGTATGAATATCGTTGGTGTTTTCAATAATAATACTAAATTCGTCACCACCTAAGCGATAAACCGTATCTTGCTTTCTGCCAACAGCTTGCATTCTTTTTGCGACCTGACATAGAAGTACGTCTCCTACTTCGTGTCCCATAGAGTCATTAATCTTTTTAAAATTATCTAAATCAAAAACCAGTAGAGCATGAGGGGCTTTTTTATTAACTAGCAGAGTTTGATTAGCTTGAAAATATGAACGATTAGGCAGGCCCGTTAAGGTATCGCTATTGGCCAATTTACGCAGTTCAGCTTCGGTTTCTTTGCGTTTAGTTATATCAGAAAACACACCAACAAAATGAGAAATACTTTTATTCTCATCAAGTATCACATCGATATTAAGGTCGGTTAAATACTCTTCGCCATTATCACGTTTACTTTCGATTTCATCGTGCCAACTGCCTTTGGTTATTAAGTGCTTTTTTACATCTTTGGTGAAACTTTTTGGATATTGGGCAAACTCTAAGGTTATACCAAGCATTTCTTTACGCGTTTTTTGGGTAATACGTTGGTAAGATTTATTGACATCAACAATATTAAAAGCACGATCGTATATAACAACCGCATCAGAAATATTCTCAATACACTTGGCAAATAATTTTAAACGTTCGTCAGCTTTTTTTATTCGGCTTATATCTTTTAAAGTACCTGTCATACGGGTTGGGGTGCCTTTTTCATCGCGTTCGACTATTTTTCCGCGATCAAGTACCCATATCCATTTATCATCTTTATTTTTAACACGATAGGTCGCTTCAAAATGGTCGGTATCGTTATCGAAATGGTCGTTTATTGCATCACGAACTCGCGCGATATCATGTTCGTTAATATTTGTTTTGTCTGAGCCGACGTTACGCTTACCATCTTGTGGAAACTCTAAAATACCCCAAATATTTGAGCGATATATCTTGCCAGTGATTATATTCCAATCCCACATTTCATCGCCACTTCCCCATAGAGAAAGTTTTAAACGTTCTTCACTTTTTTGAATCTGTAAGTGAAATAAGCGTTTATGTCGCATTTGCTGAATAACATAGCCAATCAATAAAAAGCAGAGTAGCGTATAAGCTATAATTGCAGTTTTAGAAAGCCACCAAGGTGCTAATATATGAATGTTTAAATTGCTCTTCTTATTTGGAACAGCACCTAATAAATCATACACTTCAACTTCAAATATATAATCACCGGCACTTAAGTTGGTGTAAGTAGCAAAATGCTTGTTTTTACCTGTGTGTATCCATTCTTTTTCTAGCCCTATTAAGCGATACCGGTAGGAAAGTTGATTAGGAAGTTTTGAATTTGGGGATGTAAATTCAATGCTAAAAGGAGATTGTTCATGCTTGAGGGTCAGCACTTCTAAATGATTAATGTCACTATTAAGTGTAAACTCTTTATTTTTGTTACTTTTTTGAGCTGATTTTTTTACATTTATTTTTTTATTAGCAATGAGTAAATCTATAAATACTGGAGGATTTATTTGTTGCTCTATATTCATTATTTTTGATGGTGATATTTGGTGGAAACCATTAATACCGCCAAAATAAACTTTGTCATCTCCAGCCTTTAATGAGGAATTAAAAACAAATTCGTTATCAGATAAATGTAAATCCTGGCTAAAGTTATTTATTTTTTTTGTTTCAGGGGATATCACACTGATGGCTCCATCGCTAGATAACCAAGCATTTTCTTTTTCATCAATTTCAATTGAAGCTATGGAATTATTTAAAAGACCAGAACTTTCATTGAAGTATTCTGTCTCTTTTGTTTCTTTATTGTAAAGTAACAATCCTTGCTCGGAAGTCAGCCAAACCCATGCGTTGTATGATTTTATGTTCATAACATCAACCATAGCTAAGTAATCAATATTTAATAAATCATGATAAGTAATGCTGTTTTCAACAATGCCACTAGATGTTATTTTTAAACTGATCAATTGATTATTCGATGAAAAGGTCCATAAAGTATTATTACTATCAATATGTATTGATTTTATTTTATTAAGGTTATTATCTTTTATAATAAAGCGATTAAAATTTTGATTATCTAATTGATAATTTACTAATTGTCCATTTGTATCGACAAACCAAATACTATTATTGAGTAAATTAAGTGTATAGTTTGAGTCGTATAAAGATTCTTTTTGCCAGGGTTTTATTTCAGTTAGCGTATTTGTATCTTGATAAAAAACAAATAATTTATTTGATAGAGTAGTTAACCATAAGTTGTTGTTGTTATCAGCAATGAGTTGATAGATATTTTCATTTTTAAGGATGTCTTTTGTTATGACTTCTCCATAATTATTTATGTAATTCAGTCCTAACTCCTCAGAAGACAACCAAATTTTACCATCTGTTGTTTCGGAAAATGAACCTATGGGTGAGCTGTATGTGCCTGATAAATAATGAGAAAACTTCAAGCTGTCTTTTAAGAATAAATTGAGCCCTTTTCCATAAGTGCCTAACCATATGTTGCCAAATTTATCGCTATATATCGAGTTTATCCAATCTTCTGATAAACTTTTTATCTTTGAATCACTAGTATATGCATCAATTAAATTAGTTTTTAAATTTATAATATTTAAACCATCTGTTGTTCCAACCCATATGGTCGATTCATCGGCTTGAGTTATACTGCGTATAGTATTAGAAATAAGCTTATTTGTTAGATGACCCTGGTTGTACTGATTATTCAGGTTATAATTTTGATCTAATACATAAATACCTAATTCTGTAGCTAACCAATATTCACCATTAATTTCTTTTATATCGAATAGTGATTTAGCAGGAATTGTGATCTTCCATTTATTATTTTTTTCCTGCAGTGATGATGAATAATTAAGATCTTTGTTGGTTACATAAATGCCTTTATCGTAGCTACCAAACCAAAAATTATTATTAGAATCTTGAAATATGGTATATATTTGTTTTATTTCATTTTCAAGGCCATGTATTTTAATGCGTGTGAAATTATTATTAGCGGGATTATATTTTTGGATGCCACTGGTGGTTGATACCCAAATATTATCTGTTTTGTCTTGATAGATATCCCAAATCATATTATCTTTTAAGGAATCACTATTTCCTAATTGATGATAATAGTTTTCGAAGTTATCTAGCTCTGCATTAAATTTACCTAAGCCTTTTTTAGTACCAACCCAAAGAGTACCTTGATTATCAACAAAAACTTTACGAATAAAATTATTCGCAATTGAACTTTTATCTGCCGGGTTGTTTTTATAATGGACGAAGTTACTTCCATCATATCTATTGAGACCAACTTCGGTCGCTATCCAAATAAAACCATCATGGTCCTGGGTAATATCAAAAACGTTATTTTGACTTAACCCGTCTGCAGATAGTAAACGTTTAAACTTTAAGGCTGCTTGGTTTGATAAGGAAGTATTTGCCGAAATAAGACTTTCAGTAGTTGTTTCATCAGCAGTTGCGACATTAATGGTAAATGCCATTGTCAAAATCAATAAACAGAAAGCTTGGCAAAAGTTTTGTAATTTTACCGGATAAGTCTTTGGAAAAAAATTAAGCACAAATACAACCTTGGATAGAAGCTTCAATTAGGCTTATTTACACCACTCATAATATAAAATAGAAGAAAAATATTTATAATGAATTATTTGACCGTTTGAACGGTATAAATTAAGCAAGCAATTTTATTATTTTTGTTATTTATATTGCATCAAGCCACATTAAAAATCATGGCTAGAGCTAAGTCAACTTATTTACCCTTATATGAATTAGATACTCAGATAAGTTAATATCATTAGCCCTAATATTTTATCGGCAGGTTTAGTATTTTCTTTGACAATTTTTTAATTTTTTTTCAATACTTTCATTGTGCTGCAATGTTTTCTCATCATTTTCTGCAATGTTTTCTTGGTAACTTGCTAAGGTTATCCTGTCGGTATTGTTGTTAAATAAAAGTTGTTGAGTAAAGAAGCGACTAATATCATCAATCGTCAATGATAAAATAACGTTGATCAATTGTTGTTTCTCATCGAAATTAGTTTCTTTATTACAAATAGCGGCCCAAAATCGTTGGCTCTTTATTCGTAAACTTGAGTCTTTTTCTTGTAATTGACTCGCCAAACCTTGTTGAATATGTTGCCAATCTTGCTCAGATAACAGTGTTAAATTGTCCTGTGCTCTATTAATAAACTCGTTTATTTCTTTTACTAAAACAATAGCGTCAACGTGCGGTGACTGTATATAGAAAGCGATACCTGGATAACGATTAATAGGAATGAAGCCAACCCCTACCAGATAGCCAAATTGTTTTTCAGTGCGCATTTCTTGAAAAAATAGTGGTGACAATATTTGGCTGGCGATCATCGTTATCGCTATTGTTGTTAAATCTTTTCCTACGAACGGGTAATACACCACGGCAGCATGATCATGTTCTGGTAAATGCAAAGGAAGGTGAATGTCACCTTGGTCTTCAATATCAAGAACAGGTACATTAACGGCATACTTATCTGAATAATGATGACTAAATGCTGCTTTTAATTGTTCACTAAATTTCAATGCATGTTCAGGTAACCAGTTGCCATGCATTAACGCCTCAATAGTTATCTCATCAAACAAGTGTTTTCTAAAGGCGATAAACTCTTCGAAAGAAGTATTTTCTAGCGCGTTAGCGAGTGAACTACTTGTTGGGTTTTTAGGTTGCATTGTTGAGCTAAGAATCGAAAATAATTGCGAAATAGATTTACTGGTTTGCGCGTTATGCCAGTGGTTAATTAATTGTTTTTTAAATAACTCAAACTTTTCTTCAATGAAATTCTCAGTGACTAGACTTATCAATAACTGTTCGAGTAACTTGTCTTGTTTAGTACTAACCCCTGATAGTTGTAGAGTAATACCACCTTGGTGCGAAAATAAATGGTAATGAATTCCAGCTAATTCAGCATCATAATGCTGTTCAATAACAGCATCGCTATACAAATCAACAAATAACCGTGTCATTGCAATATGTTTGCTGTCTTTTATCGTTAGGGGGGCATCAATACCTATGTAAATATAGCCCTTGGGGACAATAAAAGTACTGTCTTGTTTAAACCATACAGATAAACCATCAATTTTTTCAATTAATTTGGGGGTTTTATTACCCTGCTTAGCAACAGGTTGACACGGATATATTTTGGGCTCTTCGACAATATAAGGATTACTTAGCGGCAAAGAAAAATTAGCTGTTAATGCTTCATTTTCCCAAGTGTTAATTTGCAGTTGAGTTATTTTTTCAATACTGAAAGGGACTTGGTACCAAAAACTATTTTTATCAAATTCATTTTGCGCACTAATATGAATAATGCGCATATTGCTTGCTGATAAATAGCCCAACAAGACATTGATTTCTTGTTGTTGCATACCATCCATTATGTAGTCACCGTAAATATAATCTTCGGATCCGTAATGCTGCATGTTAATAACTAACTGACAAACAGAATCTAATGGTTTTAGTTTTTCTTGGTGCTTGAACGCTAAATTAGCGATTGCCTGCTTTTCTTGATAATAAAACTCATCAACAGGTTTGCTCTTCATTAAATTTAGGTAAGAAAAAATACTGCTAATGATTTCGTTAATATGCTGCTCACCTAATTCAGTAAGCGAAATACTTAAATTGAAATCTTTAAAGTTTGAACCATTTACTCCTGAACCAGCGGTTAAGCTAAGTGCCCAACGCTGTTTTTTAAGATAAGACAATATACTGCCTTTACCCTCATGACCCAGTAAATAGGTCAAAATAGATTCTGGTTTGTTACGGTAGTAGGGATCAATGCTGGGCATTGCAAAACTAACAATAAGTTGCCTGTCATTCTTTACCGGTTTTACATTAATTTTTATTTGTTGGTGTTCAGGTAAATAAAGCGGTATATCTATTATTTTGGGGCTTGAGGTTGCGGCTTTTATATCGGTAAATTTATTCTTTGCTAATTGTGATAACTCATCAAGTGACTGTGGGCCCTCTAATACAAGAGTCATTATGTTGGCACGATAATGCTGTTGAAAAAAATCACGTATTTCGGTTGTCAGATCGCTTTCTTTTCTGTCGGCTAGTGTATCAATTGAACCAACCGAGAATTTTGAAAAAGGATGGGCTTGATTAATAGTCTCTTTGTGAACATCGTATAGACGACGAATATCGTCTTTAAGTTTAAGTTTAAATTCAGCATCAACATTCTGGCGTTCTTTTTCAACAAACTCTTGTGAGAGTAACGGACTGATAAAAAATTGGCTAAAACGATCTAAAGCGAAAGTAAAATGTTGATGTTGGATATCAAAGAAAAAACAGGTGTGCTCAGTTGCTGTCCATGCATTATTACTGCCGCCATGTTGACTAATATATTTTTGATATTCACTGCCGTCTGGATAAGACTTAGTGCCTAAAAATAGCATGTGTTCTAGAAAATGGGCTAAACCTTCACGGTTGCTGGGGTCACTAAAGTGGCCAATATTTACTGCCAATGCAGCAGCTGATTTATTGGTTTGTTCGTTGTGAACTAATAGAACACGCAAGCCATTAGCTAATGTTAAGGTTTTATATTGCTTGTTGTCATTTGGGCTTTGTTTCAATATCGGCTCCGGCAAACACTGCAGCAACCTCATTTGTGACGAACACTGGAAAGGTAAGCGTTTGTTTCTAAGATTATTTTAATTATCTAGTTAAATTACCTGAAGCACCAACTAGAGTCTATTGTATTCTTAATTTATCTATTAATTATCTATACTATAGACTGAAATAAGCGCTAGAATGCCATCGATTTGAAAAAATGATGTTATTTGGAAAATTTATGCGAATATTTGTAATGCGACATGGTCAAGCTCAAGCAATGGCTCCTTCTGATAAAGGTCGTGAATTAACTGCCGTTGGTCAACGTGAAGCTGAAGTGATGGCAAAGAAATTGGTCCATCAAAAAGAGCACTTTGATGCTGTTTTTGTTAGCCCTTATGTTCGCGCTCAACAAACCGCAAAAATTGTAAAAAACATCTTAGCAACAACAACAACTCTAACCACGCTTGAATTTATAACGCCAGAAGACTCAGCTCAACAAATGCATAATTATATTGATGTCACTTTCATCGATAATGCCCAGGCAAATGTACTTATTGTTTCACATATGCCTTTGGTCTGTTATTTAGTGGAAGAGTTTACCTGTGGTCAACATGCGCCGTTATTTGAAACCGCCTCTATTGCGGTTATTGATTATGATATAAGTACCGCGAAAGGGCAGTTAGTTTCGCATACGACACCCAACAGTCTTTAGCGCTCTGGTTAGATAATATCAGCGAAGCGATCATTAAGTTCAACTAAAACCAATAATGCGCCATTACCACCCCACTCAAGTGGTGCTTGATGAAAAGCCATTACGTCAGGGTGTTGCACTAGCCAATGTGGGACTTTATTCTTTAGTACCTGTGAACCTAAGCCATGTACAATACAGACACACTTCGCATGTTCTTTTTTACAAGCAAACATTAGCGCGGCAATTTCTAACTTGGCTGTTTTCTGATCTAAACCATGTAAATCTAAAATTAAATCGGGTGCGTACTGACCGCGTCTTAAATTTTTAGCCTCAAAGCTGTCAACATCTTCACGCACATATTTCATCGGCCCTTGCTGATTCAGATTTGGTTCAAACTCATCAGAAAAGTAGAACTCAGCATGTTGTTTTTTCTTCGCATCTGCTTTGTTTTTTCCAAGATGTAAAGATTGATTTTGGGTTTGCTTTTTTATAGGCGCAATTTTATCTTGCACAATTGGCTTTACTTTACCAATAGCCTGCATAAATAAATCTTTCTCATCGGGTGTCAATGCGTCTTTAAATTTCATCTTGGAAACTACATTCTTACTTTAAGAGGGAAAACAATTCAAATTCTAAAAACATCTGTGGGCAATAACAAGCAAAAGGTTATAATACCGAGTAAATTAACTCAATGATCAATGTTAATGCTCTAAATATCCAAAAACAGCGTTGCTTTTAATCCCAATAGCCAGCTATTAGTCAATCAATCGTCTTGTTCTTGAAAATTTATCTTCATTTAAATTTGCACCATGAATTAATTTAATTGTTATAGTACCCCTTATAAAACTTGTTAAATAAAGAGAGTAAATGTGAACGAAGTTGATTTTTCACCGATTAAGGATGAACTGTTTACCATAGGTGATTATCTACGGTTTGCCACCAGTGAATTTAATCAAGCCGAGCTTTTTTTTGGTCACGGTACTAATAATGCGTGGCATGAAGCTATAACTTTAGTGATGTTCGCTTTAAACTTGCCAGTAGAGTTAAATGAACAAGTGTTTAATTGTCGTTTAACATCAACTGAAAAATCAGCGGTACTGGCCTTAATTGAACGACGTATCGTCGAACAACTGCCGGCTGCATATTTAACCAATCATGCCCAGTTTGTTGGCTTACCCTTTTATGTTGATGAGCGGGTTTTAGTACCACGCTCCCCTATTGGTGAATTAATAGAGCAACACTTTTCGCCAAATTTTTCACCAGAAAATCCACCTAAACGTATTCTTGATTTATGTACGGGAAGCGGCTGTATTGCCATTGCTTGTGCGGTAGCGTTCCCTGAATCCGAGGTTGATGCGCTCGACTTATCAATTGATGCGTTAAATGTTGCACAAATTAATATTGAAAATCATGGTTTAACAGAACAAGTTATTCCAATTCAATCTGACGTTTTTTCTGGGGTTGAGGGGCTAAGTTATGATTTAATCGTAACCAACCCACCTTATGTTGATCAAGAAGACGTTGACGCATTACCGCAAGAATACTTGCATGAACCTGAAATGGGCTTAGGTTCGGGTGTCGATGGCTTAGATATTGTTCGTGAAATTCTTGCTCAAGCGGCGAGTCATTTAAATGAGAACGGTGTGTTAATTTGTGAAGTAGGTAACTCTCAAATTCATGTTGAGCATGTTTATCCACAGGTGCCTTTTACGTGGTTAACCTTTAAAAATGGTGGTCATGGTGTGTTTATGTTGACTAAAGAACAGTTAACAAGCCATCAGAACAGTTTAACGCAAGCATTTGAACAAAAGTAATTTAGCTTATTTACCGTAATCGTGTATTCAAATAATAGAGAGAAGATATATTCATGTCAGGCAATACCTTTGGAAAATTATTTACCGTAACATCATTTGGTGAAAGCCATGGTTTAGGCTTAGGTGCAATTATTGATGGTTGTCCGCCAGGACTCGCCTTATCAGAAGCTGACTTACAAGATGATCTTGACCGTCGTCGTCCTGGCACTTCTCGTTATACTACGGCACGTCGTGAAGCCGATCAGGTTAAAATAATGTCGGGTGTTTTTGAAGGCAAAACCACAGGAACGCCTATTGGGCTGTTAATTGAAAATACCGATCAACGTTCAAAAGATTATGGAAATATCGCGCAAAGCTTTCGTCCAGGTCATGCCGATTATACCTATTGGCAAAAATATGGTATTCGTGACTATCGTGGCGGCGGAAGATCGTCAGCACGTGAAACCGCTATGCGAGTTGCCGCAGGCGCCGTAGCTAAAAAGTACTTAAAAGAAAAATTTAATGTTGAAATTCAGGGGTGTGTTACCCAAATAGGTGATGTTTGCGCAACTAATATTGATTGGGATATTGTAGAAAACAATCCATTTTTCTTTCCTGACGAAACTAAACTTGAAGCCTTAGACGAATTATTGCGTGGTATTATTCGTGAAAAGGATTCTATTGGCGCTAAAATTATGGTGCGAGCCACTAACGTTCCTGTTGGTTTAGGTGAACCTATCTTTGATCGAATGGACGCAGATATCGCTCATGCGCTTATGGGCATAAATGCTGTTAAAGGTGTTGAGATTGGTGATGGTTTTGCTGTTGTCAATCAAAGAGGCTCTGAGCACCGCGATGAGTTAACGCCTGAGGGTTTTGCAAGTAACCACAGTGGAGGCATTTTAGGCGGAATTTCATCAGGACAAAGTATTGTTGCAAATATTGCGATGAAACCAACTTCAAGTATTGGTGTTAGTGGTAAAACCATTGATTTAGATGGTAAAGCGACAGACTTAGTGACTAAAGGTCGCCACGACCCTTGTGTGGGTATTCGTGCGGTTCCTATTGCTGAAGCTATGTTAGCACTAACCTTGATGGATCATTTTTTACGTCATCGTGGACAAAATGCTGATGTCGTTTGTGCAACACCTGATATAGAAGCTTAAGTCGTCTTTATTATTAAATACCAAAAGTGATGACATCAGTTAAGTTCGTCAGACTGTCTTCGAGTTACTTTTGGTATTTTGCTATCTTAGGCTTGATCATTCCTTTTCTACCTGTTTTTCTTGATGCCAAAAGCTTCAGCTCAATTGAAATAGGTGAAATTTTGGCTATTATTACAGCCACTAAAATCATCGGTCCAACCTTTTGGGCTTTTGCTGCCGATAAATCAGGTAAACAATTAACCATTATTCGCAGCGGTGCCTTGTTGGCATTATTGAGTTTTTCATTACTTTTTTGGCTAAATGGTTATTGGCCTGTTGTTTTTTGTTTAGCGATTTTTAGCTTGTTCTGGACCGCTGTTTTACCTCAGCTTGAGGTGCTTACTCTTAATTCCATTAGACGTAGTGCTAAAATTTATGCGCGTATACGCTTATGGGGCAGTGTCGGTTTTATTTTCTTGGCTGTGATAGCCGGGGATTTAATTGAACGATATTCCGCAGATGCTTTTACTTATTTAGGTGTCATTGTGCTGGCGGGACTATTTCTTTCAAGCATGAAACTCCACCCTGCAAAAAAGACTAAAAATCCTGTGCAGCAAATCGAAAAAATCAGCGATAAAATATTCAGTCGCTCATTTATATTCTTTTTTCTTGCTGGCCTGATGTTACAAATGAGTTTTGGTCCTTATTATGGTTTTTTTGCGCTTTACCTCCGAGAGCTGGCTTATCCGGGATTTGCGGTTGGTATCTTCATTACCATCTCGGTATTGGCTGAAATTCTTATTTTTATCTATGCGAGTATATTCTTTCGATACTTCCGACTAAAAACCTTGCTGGCCATCAGTATATTACTCACCTCGCTACGTTGGTTTATGACGGGTAGTTTTGCCGATGTCATTTGGGTACTTGTTTTAGTACAGTGCATACATGCGCTGAGTTTTGGTTTGTACCATAGTGTTTCTATCCAATTTATCCATCAACATTTTAATCACGACCAACAAAATCGTGGCCAAGCTATTTATATCGGTGGTGTTTATGGTCTAGGTGGCGCGATTGGCGCTTATATTGCTGGTATCGTTTGGCAAGGAGGGCAAGGCAGTGAACTTGCCTATAACCTAGCGGCATCTGCAGCATTTATTGGCTTTGTGTTAGTATTATTCATGCAAGATAGGCAACAAGTTAATGTCAGTGGCTAAGACTTATCCGCGTTCTCATCCTTTTATATCTTTTATACTCAATATATTTTTCAGCCTAGTGTTTAATCACTAGGCTGACATTCATCTTTCTAATTAATTAGCATTTAGAAGAATAGGTTCTCCTAAACCTAATGCTTTTAGACGTGGTAGTTGCGATTTTGCATCACCTACCACTAAGTAAATCATTTGTTGATGGTGTAAATGTTGATTGGCTAAAGACTTGACGTTAGCCAAAGTTAAGCTTTCAACTGATTTTGCTCGTGCTAATACATAGTTTATCGGCAAGTTGTACTGGCTAATATTTTCTAACATGGTCAGTTTAGCGTTATATGTTTCGAATTTTCTCGCATTACTCTTTAAATAATAGCTTTGAGTAGTTGCTAAATCTTGGTCAGTAAAATCAGTTTGATAATTTTCTACCAGCGACTTTATTAATGCTGTAGCCTCTAATGTGACATTGGTGCGCACACCACTGCTAATGATAAACTCGCCACTTGATTTACTGCCGCTAAAACTTGAACGCACGCCGTAGGTATAACCTTTTCCTTCACGTAATTCTTGGGTGAGTTTTGAAGCGAAACTACCGCCGCCTAGAATATAATTCATCACTTGAGCACTATAGAAATCTTTATGCATAGCATTTAAGGCTGGGAAGCCAATTCTCAACTGCGATTGCTTAGCATCGGGCACATCATAAAAATATAGGGTTGATGTTGTGGGAAGCGCTGCTGGTAACATCTTAGGCAAAACAGCTTTAGTATTAAGCCAATTATTTTCTAATTTTTTAAAAGCCGTTAATACGCTTGTTTCATCAATATCGCCAACAATATGAATATCCGTTAAATTTGGCGACAGTTTTGTTTGATAAAATATTTTTAAATCAGCTAAAGTGATTTCCTCAACAGACAATAATGTCCCTAATAAGTTATTCGATAAAATATGAGTTTTACCATAAAGTAATTTATTCATTTGGTTATTAGCCAATTGGTTGGGGTTGGTTTGCTGTTGTATTATTTGACTAATAATATCTTGCTTGGTGAGAGTAAACTCTTTTTCATCCCAACGAGGTGCTAAGAGCATCTCTGTGATCAAGTCGACAGTTACTTGATAGTTTCTTGCTAAAGTACTGGCTGATAGCTTTATTGATTCTTGAGTTGCATAAATACTAATGGTAGCGCCAAGTTTATTAATCGCTTCTTCTAGTTGTTGAGGGCTTTTATACTTGGTCCCTTTATTCATCATTTCAGCGACTAAGTTGGCGACACCGACTTTTTGTATATCATCAAATAATAAGCCACCAGCAACCGTTATCTCAAGCTGTACTAAAGGGACTTCGCTATTTTTTATCCCGTAAAAATGTAGCCCATTGCTTAACTGACTTTGCCAAACGGTAGGTACCGATAGCGTTGGGGCTTCACCATATTTAGGTTCACTCGCTCGATCGAAACTTGAAGGGGTATTTACATAACGTGATTGCTGGCCAGCATCAAAACTTTGCTCTGCGTTAGCGACAATTTTTTCTTCAATAATTTGTGCTTTTATAGAGTTTTCTAATGCTAAGTCTTTTTGGCCTTTCGGTACAAAACTGGTGGCAACAAAACTTTTGTCTTTAATATATTGATGATAAACACGTAAAACATCTGCTTTGTTGACGGCTAAAATATTTTTAGCTTCTTGGTTAATAAAACCAGGATCCTGAGTGAAAATATTATATTGTGCTAATTTAAAGCCCTTACCTAATACACTTGAAAGCCCACGATAGAAGGCTGTTTCTTGACCTGCCTTAATCGTAGCAAGATCTTCATCACTAAAACCTTTTTTTTCAAACTCGCTAAGTGCTTGACTAATTGCTTGGTCAATCTGGTTTAAGTCAGTGTTCTCAAAGCCTCGTACCTTTACCATTAATTGGCCTGCCAACTCTGATTGGTAGTGATACATGGTTACTCGAGAGGTTAAGGTTAATTCATCAATTAGCTTTTTATTGAGTAAGGCTTTCTTACCATCACTGAGCAATTCAACTAAAACATTTAATGCGTAACTGTCTGAGTGATATTGTGGGACTGTCGGCCAAGTTAGGCTGAGTTCGGGTAACTTAGCAAAATTATCTTCATGATAAATTTTCTTGGTTGTTGTTAGATTTGCAGCTTGCTTGGCGAGGGGCGTTATTTCATTACCCGCCTTAATCTCATCAAAATACTTATGTACCCAAGCTTTTGCTTGTGCTTCATCAAAGTCACCGGCAATAACCAAGGTAACATTATTGGGTACATACCAGCTTTTAAAGAAATCTTTAACATCTTGAAGTGTTGAGTTTTGTAAATCAGATAATGAACCAATCACTTGCCAGTTGTAAGGGTGACTCTCTGGATAAAGATTTTTATCAATAACATACTGTGTATGACCATAAGGGCGGTTGTCATAACTTTGTCTTTTTTCATTTTTAACCACTTGTTTTTCTTTGGCGAGTACTTCTTCGGTCACCGTATTGATAAAAAAACCTAATTTGTCAGCTTCAGCCCAGATCATTTTTTCTAAAGCGTCATTGGGGACAGTTTGATAATAATTTGTTCTATCGCGGCTAGTCGAGCCGTTTGCACCTGAGCCGCCAATACGGGCACTCATTTTGTCTAATCCACCTTTACCCAGGTTTTCAGACTCGAGAAAGAGCAAATGTTCAAATAAATGAGCAAAGCCTGTTCGTCCTTGTGTTTCACGAGCAGATCCAACATGTGCCGTTAATGCAACAGCAACAACTGGGTCTGAACGGTCTATATGAAATACAACTTCTAAACCGTTAGCTAAGACGAACTTGCTATATTCAATATTTATAGTGCTATCAACCACATTAGTCTGATCTGATTGTTGGCTTATTGTTACTGAGTTAATTGATTTTTCTGCTGTATTACAGCCAGTGTTCGCAAGAACGGTTAATAATGAAAAGCTTAGCGCTGCCCACTTCATGAGTGAAACCTTATTTTAATGATTAATAATATTGCTGATATTGTGCCTTTTATTTATCCAAACACCAATAAAAGTAACGATATAAAGTAAATTATATGTTAATAAATATTACCAAGGTATAAAAAAAGCGCCGTAAGCGCTTCTTTCAAATCTGTTTATGTAAACTGTGACTATTTATTTAACGCTTCACCTAAGTGAGGGCGGATATCTTTTAGAATAGTTTTTAATAAACGAGGACAAGCAGCAACAATATTACCTGAAACAGTATGGTTGTGATCGCCAACGAAATCAGTGACTAAACCACCGGCTTCAATAATTAATAATTCACCAGCAGCAGATTCCCAAGGTTTTAAACCAATTTGGAAATATCCATCAACACGTCCGGCAGCGACATAAGCTAAATCTAAAGCTGGAGAGCCCGAGCTGCGAAGATCTGATGATTTAGTAAATAATGTTTTAAACATTTCTAAGTAAGCGTTGCTGTGTTGCTTGTGCTTAAATGGGAAACCTGTGGCAACAATTGCACCAGAGAGTTCTTTATGTTGTTTTACGCGAATACGAAAGCCATTGAGTTGTGCGCCTTTACCACGACTAGCAGTAAAAAGTTCACCGCGAGAAGGATCAAAGATGATAGCTTGATCTAATTTACCTTTGACTTTCAACGCAATAGACACTGAAAAATGTGGAATGCCTTTAATAAAGTTCGTTGTACCGTTTATTGGATCAATAACCCACTGGAAGTCGTCATCTTTTCCTTTAATCACACCACATTCTTCACCAATAATTGTATGGTTAGGGTATGATTTTTTTAATGTTTCAATAATGGCTTCTTCAGCGCTTAGGTCAGCACTAGTGACAAAATCATTTGTCCCTTTTGCTTGAACTTCAACTTTATCTAACTGTTCGATGGCACGAACAATAACTTTACCTGCGTTACGCGCAGCGCGAATACCAATATTAAGCATAGGATGCATATAGAGACTACCTTTTACATATTTGTAAATAGAATTAAACAGTATAACAACTTTTATAAAGAACGAGGCTTGCCGCCGAGCGGATTTTCAAGCGCGAAAATTATAGCAAAGTTATCAGTAATTAGCGACATTGTTTTTTATATAAAATATCAAAGAAAAAATTTCATAGATGTTTAATAACTAACACATAATTTTTCGCACTAACCATTTTCAATAAATTTGATGATTTTTTCTCAGCACAAGGTTAATGTTCTATGATAATATTATTGTTAATTTTAGCCATCTAGATAGTTAATACCAGTAGGTATAATTTATTTTATAAATTAACTATAAATTGAGTAATTTAAGATAATGTCAGAGCAATCATCACTTTTAAGTAATGTTCGGATTGTATTAGTTAATACTTCCGATTGTCGTAATATTGGTTCAGCCGCACGCGCTATGAAAACAATGGGGTTAAGTGAACTTATATTAGTTGATCCTATTGAAATGCCAAATGGTCAAGCACAAGCTTTAGCAGCAGGGGCTACTGATGTATTAAAAAATGCCAAGGTAGTTGCTACTTTAGCGGAAGCTATTAGTGATTGTGGTTTAGTTGTTGGCACCAGCGCACGTTCTCGTACTTTACCTTGGCCAATGTTGGAGCCAAGAGGCTGTGGAGAAAAACTTGTCGAAGAAGCCTATAACTTTCCAGTTGCTTTAGTTTTTGGTCGTGAAAGCAGTGGTTTAACTAACGACGAATTACAACTTTGTCATTTTCATGTGCAGATCCCAGCCAATCCTGATTACAGTTCATTGAACTTAGCGATGGCGGTTCAAACCTTAAGTTATGAAGTGCGGACCAGTTTTTTAATTGATCAACAAAAAGCATTTCAAACAAAAGGCGAAAATTTAAGTAAAAATTTACCCAAAAAGACGCTTGATGAAGACGAGTATCCGATCATGGACGAAACTGAGCGCTTTTATCAACATTTTGAAGATGCTTTAAAAGAAACCGGCTTTATAACACCGAGTCATCCAGGCCTAGTGATGACTAAGTTACGACGCTTATTTAATCGTGCCCGTCCCGATGTTAAAGAAGTCAAAATGATGCGTGGAATCTTAGCTTCAGTGCAAAGAGCCGCTAAAGCTAATGATAAAGAAGCAAACAAAGAATAATAAAAGTAAGCAATCGTACCCGTTTCGATGCAAAGTGCCTTCTAAATTCTGCATTTTGACCGATAACGGGTATATATTGGTACTTGCCTTAACCAATATATAGAAGGATAGAAATATGTTCAGCCGTATCAGAGAAGATATTAAAAGTGTCTTTGATAGAGATCCCGCCGCTCGAAATACGCTAGAAGTTCTCACCAATTATCCTGGTATGCATGCCATTTGGATCCATCGCTTGAGCCATAAGTTGTGGAAAAATAACTGGTATTTACTTGCGCGTAGCTTATCAACATTTTCACGTTGGTTAACCGGTGTTGAAATTCATCCAGGAGCAACACTTGGACGTCGCTTTTTTATTGACCATGGCATGGGGATTGTTATTGGTGAAACCGCTGAGATTGGTAACGATGTTACCTTGTATCACGGTGTTACTCTAGGAGGTACAAGCTGGAATGCCGGTAAACGTCATCCAACATTAGAAGACAACGTGGTTATCGGTGCAGGAGCTCAAGTCCTTGGCCCCATTACTATCGGTAAAGGCGGTAAGGTTGGCTCAAACTCTGTGGTGGTGAAAGATGTGCCTGCTAATGCAACAGCTGTTGGTATTCCGGCACGTATTGTTAATGAAAAAAGCCAGTCAGAAAAAGAACAACGTGACCAAGTGGCTAAAAAGTTTGGTTTCGACGCCTATGCGGTATCTGCGGATAATCCTGATCCTGTCGCTAAAGCTATTGGGCGAGTCCTTGATCATATGCACTTAATGGATAAAAAAGTCGCTGACTTATGTAAAGAAGTCAATCATCTTGGTGGTGAAGTGTGTCAAGAGGATCTACCTGAACTTCGAGTTGGCGAATTTATTGACGATGAAATAGCGGCAGCTAAACGTCGAGAAAAACGTGTGGAGTCATTTGATCCCGAAATTTAATAGAAAATAATTGATGAGTTACCCGATGTTTGATCCCTATCAAACTAAGGTATTGGCTATTAATTGCTTATTTTTACAACAGGTGTAGAATACTTGAGTAAAACAGTCGGGTATTTAGTTGACTATTTTATAAGGTTATGTAGAATTGCTAACGATTCGATAGGGGCACACAATGAAACTGACTTCAAAAGGGCGTTACGCCGTAACTGCTATGTTAGATGTAGCAATACATGCAGTAACTGGACCCGTACCTTTAGCCGATATTTCAGAGCGACAGGGGATCTCGTTGTCATATTTAGAACAACTATTCTCTCGGTTAAGAAAATATGGCTTAGTAAATAGTATTAGAGGTCCTGGCGGAGGTTATCGCTTAGGGATGTGTTCTGCAAAAATTTCGATTGCTGATGTTATCAATGCTGTTGATGAATCTATTAAAGCGACGAGATGTGACGGTAAAGGTAATTGCCAAAACGGTGACGAATGCTTAACCCATACATTGTGGGAAGGTTTAAGTGACCGAATCGAAGATTTTTTAAAAAACATAACGTTGGCCGAACTTGTCGAGCAACGCAATGTGAAATTAGTGTCTAGACGACAAGACAAAGCGCATGCGCGAGCAAACAAAGTTATGCCGTCATTAGAAACATTAATTAAAACCAAGAATATTATGCACGACATGCACTAAATGCGTGTTGTCAAACTGGAGAACGTTAGCGAATGAAGCTTCCTATTTATTTTGATTACTCAGCTACAACACCTGTAGATAAACGTGTTGCAGAAAAAATGATGCAGTATATGACTACTGACGGTTTTTACGGTAACCCTGCATCTCGTTCACACAAATTTGGCTGGCAAGCTGAAGAAGCGGTTGATATTGCACGAAATCAAGTCGCAGAGCTTCTTAATGCCGACCCTCGTGAGATTGTTTTTACCTCAGGAGCTACCGAGTCAAATAACTTAGCCATTAAAGGCGCTGCCAACTTTTATCGTAAAAAAGGTAAGCACGTTATCACCTGTAAAACAGAGCATAAGGCTGTTTTAGATACTTGTCGCGAACTAGAGCGCCAAGGCTTTGAGGTGACTTATTTAGATCCTGAGAGCAATGGCTTGATTGACCTTGATAAATTAGCAGCAGCTATGCGTGATGACACTGTATTAGTTAGCATCATGCATGTTAATAACGAAATTGGTGTTATTCAAGATGTTGCTGCAATCGGCGAAATGTGTCGTGCACGTAAAATTGTTTTCCATGTTGATGGCGCACAAAGTGTTGGCAAAATCGAAGTAGACATGGAAAAGTTGAAAATTGATTTAATGTCAATTTCAGCACATAAATTCTATGGTCCAAAAGGTATGGGCGCTATGTATGTGCGTCGTAAGCCTCGTATTCGTCTTGAAGCTCAAATGCATGGCGGCGGACACGAACGCGGTATGCGTAGTGGAACATTACCAACGCATCAAATCGTTGGTTTAGGTGAAGCTTGTCGCATTGCCAAAGAAGAAATTACTCAAGACATCGCTCACGTAACTGAAATGCGCGATCGTTTATGGGCTGGCTTGAACACCATGGAACAAGTTTTTGTTAACGGAGATTTTGATAATCGCTATCCGGGTAACTTAAACGTAAGTTTTAATTTTGTTGAAGGTGAGTCTTTGATCATGGCGCTTAAAGATTTAGCGGTTTCTTCTGGCTCTGCATGTACTTCAGCTAGTTTAGAGCCTTCGTATGTTCTACGTGCTTTAGGTTTAAATGACGAAATGGCACATAGTTCAATTCGTTTTAGCTTTGGCCGTTTTACCACGACTGAAGAAGTAGACTACGCGATTACACTTATTCAAAAATCAATTGGGCATTTACGTGATATGTCACCACTTTGGGAAATGTTCCAAGACGGTATTGATCTAGACTCAATTGAATGGGCTGCTCACTAAGCATCCCCACTAAAAATTTTACTGATGAGCGGGCATTTTGTTTCGTTCATCGTTATTAGGAGAGAAATCATGGCTTATTCAGAAAAAGTAATTGATCACTATGAAAACCCACGTAATGTTGGCTCAATGGATAAAAATGATCCACAAGTAGCAACAGGAATGGTTGGCGCACCGGCATGTGGTGACGTAATGAAGTTACAACTAAAAATCAACGCTGACGGTATTATTGAAGACGCTAAGTTTAAAACTTATGGTTGTGGTTCTGCGATTGCCTCAAGTTCATTAGTGACTGAATGGGTAAAAGGTAAGTCAATTGACGAAGCAGGGAAAATTAAAAATACTGCTATTGCCGAAGAGCTTGCTTTACCACCTGTAAAAATTCATTGCTCTATTTTAGCTGAAGATGCTATTAAAGCAGCGATTGAAGATTACCGCAGTAAAACTGCTTAAACATCGGAGTTATTTATGAGTGTTACAATGACGAAAGACGCAGCAGACCGTGTTCAGTCATTTATTACCAATCGAGGCAAAGGTCTCGGTTTACGTCTTGGTATTAAAACAACGGGATGTTCTGGTTTAGCTTATGTGATGGAATTTGTTGATGAGTTAAATGAAGATGATACGTTGTTTTCAATCTCTGATGTGAATATCATTATCGATGGAAAAAGTTTAGTTTACCTTGATGGTATTGAAGTTGATTTTGTTAAGGAAGGTCTAAACGAAGGTTTTAAATTCACAAACCCGAATGCCAAAGGCGAGTGTGGTTGTGGTGAAAGCTTTAACGTTTAATACCAAGTCTCTAAGCCTTTTAAATATTGCTGAGTAGCAAGTAACTTAGTCGCAGTGGTATATATTTTGTGAACGACTTAATGTTAAGTCGTTCGCTGGAGTTTTTGTGAATTATTTTCAGATTTTCGGTTTTACAGAGCAATATGAACTCGATGTTCATAAATTAGCTGATATTTACCAAACACTACAAAAAAAAGTACATCCAGACAAGTTCGCTCATGCTTCTAGTCAAGAGCAATTAGTCGCGGTTAAAAGATCAACCTTAATTAATGATGCCTATCAAACACTAAAACACCCCTTGAAACGTGCACAATATCTATTAACATTGCGAGAAAGTGATCAGCCAAATGAACAAGCTTCATTTAGTGATAACAGTTTTTTAATGCGCCAAATGGAATTACATGAAATGCTTGACGATGTTAAGCATGCTGACGACCATGAAGCTGCCATTCTAAATTATGCTGCAGTATTAAATACCGGCTTTGAAGAACTCGCTTTAGAGATGCATACCTTGCTTGATGAAAACTCCATCCAGTCAAACTTATTGGCAGGTGATAAATTACGAAAGTTAAAGTTTTATCAAAAGTTACGCGTCGATCTCGATAAATTAGAAGATCAACTTTTCAATGACGACTGATCGTTAGTTCATATGAATTTTAGTTTAATAAAATAACAGCAAATCGATGTTTTTTTATTTACAATGAAATATCATACCGCCCGTTAATCGTAATCGAATATAAAAGAGTCTAAAAATGGCGTTATTACAAATAGCTGAACCTGGCCAAAGCACGGTTCCTCATGAACATCGCCTCGCCGCAGGTATTGATTTAGGTACAACTAACTCTCTTATCGCCAGCGTTAAAAGTGGTTTATCTGAAACCTTAGTTGATGGCGAAGGTCGAGATATATTACCCTCAGTGGTGAGTTACCAAGCGAATGAAGTATTAGTAGGCCATGCCGCTAAAGCACATTCGGTGAGTGATCCAGAAAATACTATTGTTTCAGCTAAGCGCCTTATTGGTCGTTCATTAGCTGATATCCGTAAAAAATACCCCTCACTGCCATATTCTTTTTCAGGTGATGAAAGTCATCCAAGCATCACTACACGTACTGGTGAAGTAAACCCAGTGCAAGTATCGGCAGAGATATTAAAAAGTTTAAAACAACGTGCAGAACATGCATTAGGTGGTGAGTTGACCGGTGTTGTTATCACCGTGCCTGCTTACTTTGATGATGCCCAGCGCCATAGCACCAAAGATGCGGCAAAACTTGCTGATCTAAAAGTTTTACGTTTACTTAATGAGCCTACAGCCGCTGCGGTCGCTTATGGTTTAGACAGTGGCAAAGAAGGTATTATTGCTGTTTATGATTTAGGTGGGGGTACCTTTGATATTTCAGTATTACGTCTCAATAAAGGTGTCTTTGAAGTATTAGCGACCGGTGGTGATTCAGCGCTAGGTGGTGATGACTTTGACAATCTTCTTGTTGACCACATTATCGAACAGACGGGTTTGCAACGACCATTGTCAGCAACCATAGAGCGTCAATTGTTACAGCAAGCCTGTTACGTGAAAGAACAACTGACAGAAAATGAAGTTATTAGTTTCTCATTAACGCTAGAAAATGGTGATGAAAAACATGGCGAAGTTAATCGTGTGATGTTTGAGTCTTTAATCAATACTCTAGTAACTAAAACATTACGTGCTTGTCGACGCGCATTAAAAGATGCCGATATTAGCGTTGATAAAGTCATTGAAGTGGTGATGGTTGGTGGTTCAACGCGTGTTCCTATGGTTCGCCAACAGGTTGAAAAATATTTTAATCGCTTACCGTTAACGTCTATTGATCCCGATAAAGTGGTTGCCATTGGCGCTGCGATTCAAGCCGATATTTTGGCGGGTAATAAGCCCGACAGCGATATTTTGTTACTTGATGTTATTCCTCTATCACTCGGCCTAGAAACGATGGGCGGATTGGTTGAAAAAGTTATTCCTAGAAATACGACAATTCCCGTTGCTAAAGCACAAGAGTTTACGACCTTTAAAGATGGGCAAACGGCAATGGCTGTTCACGTGTTGCAAGGTGAGCGTGAGCTTGTTGAAGATTGTCGTTCGTTAGCTCGATTTGAATTGCGTGGCATTCCAGCGATGACTGCCGGTGCTGCTCACATTCGTGTTACGTTTAAAGTTGACGCTGACGGTTTATTAGAAGTGTCAGCCATGGAAAAGTCAACAGGTATTGAAACAGGTATCACGGTGAAGCCCTCATTTGGTTTAGAAGAGCAAGAAATTACTCAAATGCTCAGAGATTCAATGAGCAATGCTCAGCAAGATATACAAGCGCGTATGTTGAAAGAACAACAAGTTGAAGCCTCACGAGTTATTGAATCAGTACAATCGGCACTGATTAATGACAGCGCATTACTAAATCATGACGAAATTACCACAATAAATAACGCAATAACCGCTTTAGCGAAGATTGCCCAAAGCACGGTTGCCGATGATATTGAAGCAGCTATTGAAATATTAAATGAAAGTACCGCTATTTTTGCTGAACGTCGTATGGATTCTTCGATAAAAACAGCACTAGCAGGACATTCAGTAGACGAAGTTTAAAAACTTTTAGGAGCTAAGAAAATGGCGAAAATTATATTCCTTCCTAACGAAGACTTATGCCCAGATGGTGCAGTGGTTGAGGCAGAAAAGGGCGAAAGTGTACTTAACGTTGCACTGCGTAATGATATTGGCGTTGAGCATGCTTGTGAAAAAGTATGTGCTTGTACCACTTGTCATATGATCATACGTGAAGGTTTTGATTCAATTGCAGAAAGTGATGAACTTGAAGATGACATGCTAGATAGAGCTTGGGGATTAGAACCTGAATCTCGTTTAGGCTGTCAAGCGCTGGTTGGCGATGAAGACTTAGTTGTTGAAATCCCAAAATATACGGTCAATATGGTTTCAGAAAACCACTAGTCATTTTTTGTCAATTTGATAGATAGGGCAGTAACATGTTAATGTTACTGCCCTTTTTTGTTGTAGCACCGCTAGAACTATTTTTTTAGAGGAGGGCTTTAGTCAACCTTTCCGTACGGCTAAATCAACTGTATTACTTAGATAAATAGACAGGACATTAAAAATTTGCTCTACTCACCATGAATATTTATGTGTTGTAATCGCTTAATAATAGTGAATATATTTTAAAAATAACTTTAGGCATAATGAATTTGTCCGAACTATCTAAATCAGAAACGATAAAAAGCTTAACCATCACTAATCAGTTTGCGACTGATATATTATTATTAAATACCCCAAGTGAAATTTGGCAATATTTAGCTCAAAATATTGTCGAAAAATTAGGTTTTGAAGATGCCGTTATTTACACCTTAGATTCAGGGGGGATGACGCTAAGTCGAATGTCGGGCTTTGACAAAAAAAAATCCTTCAATGATGGTGTAATCACGACTAGTTCCATAAGAGATACTTCGTCTAATTCTATGACCATACCTTTTAATGAAGGCGTTATAGGGAAAGTTGCTGCGACCAAACAACCAATATTGGTAAAAGATACCCGTGAGTTTGAAAGCTATATTGTTGAGGATGAAACGACCTTATCTGAGTTAGCAGTTCCTATTTTATTTAAGCAGCAATTATTAGGTGTTATTGATTCGGAACATGCCAGTGTTAATTTTTACACTGAGTTTCATCTGAAAACACTCACTGCGTTAGCAACAATTACCGCAATGAAAATTTCACAAATTATAAAGGTCGATGGCCTAGAAGAGGTAATAGAAAACTTAGAGTATGCTAATAAAATTCAAGATGCACTGTTTGAAATAGCAGAAATTATCTTTAAAACTAAAAATATTGATGAGTTTTATCAATATTTACACCAGTGTATTGGCAGACTGACCTTGGCGAAAAATTTTTTTGTTGCGCTATTAAAAGATGATGGGCAAACAATAGATTTTCCTTATGCTATTGATGAGTTTGATGATAGATCAACGTTTACTAGTATTAACATCGATCCTAATTTTTTAAGTATTACTGGTTATGCGTTAGCTAAAGACCAGCCTTTTTTATTATATGAAGCGGATATTCAAAAGATGCTTGATGAAAAAGCCATTTATATTCGTGGTAACATCCCCAAAGCTTGGTTAGGAGTGCCTTTTGGTAGTGGGATAAATAAAGGCATAGTTGTCGTACAAAGTTATAGTACTGAATTCTTATTTCAAGAAAAAGACAAACAATTGTTAATGTTTGTGGCTAAGCATATCAATAATGCCATCGAAAGAATGGAAGCCAAACAAAAGTTACAATTTTTAGCCTTACATGATCCTTTAACCAATTTACCGAACCGTTCGCTATTCAAAGACAGAACCCAACACGCATTTTTACATTGCCAGAATAATCGCCAAGACAATATAGCGATATTATTTATTGATGTAGACAGGTTTAAGCAAATTAATGATACCTATGGTCATCACGTTGGCGACAAATTACTGATTGGTATAGCGCATGCAATAATGACTAGGTTGAGAAATACGGATACGTTAGCTCGCTTAGGCGGCGATGAATTTGCCATACTACTTGATGGAAAAATTGATTATGAGACTATCTGTCGTATAACTGAAAGTATTCTTGTTGCTACGGCTTCTGCCTTCAATATCGACGGTTTGAATATCTTTAGCAGTGTTAGTATCGGTATAGCGACTTATAACAATTCGAGTGAAAGCGCAGAACAATTATTGATTGATGCCGATCATGCTATGTATCAAGCTAAGTTAAAAGGGCGTAATCAGTATGTTTTCTTCGAAGCGCTCGAAGAGCAAAATAAATCAACCAATGTCAAAGTTGAGTATGATTTTGATAATGCGGTAAAAAATTCAGAGTTTATTGGTAATTACCAACCCTTGATTGATTTTGACAGTGGCAAGGTTATTGGTGCTGAAATACTCGTACGTTGGCAGCATCCTAAATTAGGGCTTTTGTATCCCGATTTTTTTATTCCAATTTTAGAAAAATCAGGTCAGATAGTACAGCTTGATCTGTATATGCTCAAGCTTGCGGTCAGTAAATTAAATCTATGGGCTGACTGGTTACCAAAACAATTTAAGTTGAGTGTTAACGTTTCAACATCAGGTTTTTCATCTAAAGACTTTATTGGCTATTTACAAGACCAGCACCTAAAATCTGCAGATATTACTGATCGATTATGTGTAGAAATCACTGAAGAAAGCCTTATCCTAAACGTTGACGCGGTCAAAAACCATTTAGACATTTTGAAAAGTATTAATATCCCAGTCGCCTTAGATGATTTTGGAACCGGCTTTTCATCGCTAAGTTATTTACACCAATTTTCTTTAGACTTTTTAAAAATAGATAAAAGCTTTGTTGACGACTTAAATGCAGTCAATAGTAAGGTCTTGATACTGGAAGCTGTGGTTAATTTAGCTAAATCATTAAAGATTAAAACTACCGCAGAGGGCATTGAAACTGCGGAACAATATCAAAAGCTTAAAGAAATTGGTTGCGATTTAGGGCAAGGATATCATATTGCTAAGCCATTACTTGAGAGCGACTTTAAACGCTTTTTCTTAAACAGAGTAAGCTAAGGTTTATGTGCTAATCATCATCCACTAGTTAAACGATGTTAAGCCATAAAAGAAAGTTTGTTGTTAAATTAAAATACCCTAATTTTAAACCTCTTTGCAATTATAAATAATTTATAAAAAGATTAAAGCGCCGAGTTCTTTCAATAGATACCGTTAAATAGGAAATAATATGAGTGATTTACCCTCGGCGGCTGATAAAGCAGCGGCTAAAGAAAAAAAACATATTGAACGCCAAAAGAAAATTAAAGCCAACGTTGATCAACGAATTGCTCAAGCAACAGAAGAACGCGGTGTTTTTGTAGTAATAACGGGTAATGGCAAAGGTAAAAGTACCTCTGGTTTTGGTACGGTATTGCGTGCTATTGGTCACGGCCAAAAAGCTGGCGTGGTGCAGTTTATTAAAGGCACTGAATGGGAATGTGGCGAGATGAATATTCTCAAGCAATTTGCTGTTAAGCACCATGTTATGGGAACCGGCTTTACCTGGGAAACACAAAGTACCGAAACTGATGTAGCAGCAGCAAAAGTCGCTTGGCAAAAAAGTAAAGAAATGTTGAGTGATGAAACGCTTGATATTGTTTTACTTGATGAAATGACCTACATGGTGACTTATGGCTATATTGAACTAGACGAAGTTATTGAGGCATTGAATAATAGACCTAAAATGCAGCATGTACTTATTACCGGACGTGCTTGCCATCGCCGTTTAATCGAGTTGGCTGATACCGTATCTGAAGTTCAACCAATTAAACACGCTTTTAAAGCTGGCGTTAAAGCACAAAAAGGACTTGACTGGTAAAGTAGGTAATCTACTAAAAGCACGGGTTTCGTTATATTATCGACTCAATTAGAAGCTATATGGAAACAATGAATCACGCTTTAGCGACTTAATCTGTTCACGAAACCCCTGTAGTATTATTAACAGTAAACTAAATAGTAATATGCTAATGAACATCGAAATTAACATCAAAAACACCACAAAGCACTATGGCTGGGTCAGTATCTTTTTACACTGGTTCGTTGCGTTAACCGTTATTGGACTCTTTGCTTTAGGCTACTGGATGGTTGATCTCGATTATTACAATCCTTGGAATAAACAAGGGCCTGATCTTCATAAAAGTATTGGTATACTTTTGTTCTTTGTAATGATTTTTCGTTTGATTTGGCGCAGCGCTCAGATAAAACCAAAAGCGCTTAAAACACATAGCGATACAGAAAAAAAACTTGGACATTTTATGCATTTATTTTTGTATACTGCACTGTTTATTTTAATGATTTGTGGTTATTTAATTTCTACGGCTGATGGACGTGCAATCGAAGTTTTTCAGTTGATATCAATAATGAGTTTTGGTGAGCTGTTTACTAATCAAGAAGATCTTGCCGGTGCGGTGCATAAATATCTTGCTTACCTATTGATGTGTTCTGTTGTTTTACATGCATTAGCAGCGCTAAAGCATCATTTTATCGATAAAGATAACACCTTAACAAGAATGCTTGGTTATCAGCGTTTAAACAATAAATAGACTTTATTCATACGATTAAATAAAAAAGGACTCACATGAAAAAATTATTACTTGCCTCAATATTGCCAACGCTACTTATGACATCTGCTTTCACTCCAACAGTTAATGCAGCAGACTACATCGTAGATTACAAAGGCGCGCATGCCTCCGTTAACTTCAAAATTAAGCATTTGGGTTACAGTTGGTTAACGGGACGTTTTGATAAATTTAGTGGCAGTTTTAGTTATGATGCAGCTGATTTATCTACGGCTAAAATTGAAATGTTGGTGGATACCACTAGCTTAAATACTAACCATGGCGAACGTGATAAGCATGTTCGTAGTGATGACTTTCTTGATGTGGATAAGTTTGGTAGTGCAAAATTCGTTAGCACTAGCATTACTGATAATGGTCAAAATAAATTAGCAATTAACGGCACTTTAACCTTACACGGTGTTAGTAAAGCCATTATTATTGACGCGATAAAAATTGGTGAGGGTAAAGATCCTTGGGGTGGTTACCGTGTTGGCTTTAGTGGAACAACAAAAATTGGTTTAGCTGATTTTGGTATTCCAGACACGTTAGGACCTGCTTCATCACATGTTGAATTAGAGCTGCATATTGAAGGTATAAAGAAGTAATAAGTGATTGTCTGGCTTACCAAGCCGGTTAATGTCGATTCATATCGTCCCAGTCTCTACTGATAAACTAAAGCCAGCACTGATGCTGGCTTTTTTATAACAATATCTTTATTTTAGAGGCGGAACTGTGAGAAATAGTCGTCGTCTAACGGTGTTATCTCATTAAGTCTGGTTTAGCTCTATGGGTAAACATTATATAAATTTAGCTAAAATTACGTTTAGCTGTTAGAATTCGCGCGAATTTTTTAATGGCTGATTATTCGGCACTCACATTCAATTAAGGTGCTTTTATGTCTAAATTTTTTTATCGCGGTACTCCTGATGTTATGGGCACTCACGGCAGTGCAGGTTATAAACCTAATCGCGGCGTTAAGCTCGGTAGTGCAGCAAAACCATTAATGCTCGTTGTTGCATCAAAAGAAAGGCAGCAAGAAGTTATCGCTATTGTTACTGAGCACAATTTTATTGCTAACATTGAAATTAATGCTGATGTAAAAGAAAATATTGTTGAGCTAGAAGCGGCATTAAATGTCCCTAAAACACAGCGTTTTGATAAAACACCGAACAGAAACGATCCTTGTTCTTGTGGAAGTACTAAAAAATATAAAAAATGCTGTGGATAAATGAGTCATAGTTTTAATAAAAAAGGCTGAGAAATTATTTCTCGGCCTTTTTTATTAAAGCAATTATGGTAAAAAGAGTAAAATTGACAGATACTTACTCCTCAGTTGTTGTTAATAGGAGAGGATCATTAAGTGAAAAAAATCAGCTTAACGCAAGATGAAAATTTATCATTTAAAGTTAGCCAGCAATTATCACCACAAGAATCACAACGTTTTGATCTTTATTTTTCTATTCCCGAAGAAATGGGCATTAATGCTATTACCCTCAGTGAAGATAATTACTTTCACAGCAGTATCCGAAGCCATAGTGCTTACTTTTCTCGCCAAGTGCATTTACCTTTAGTTCGCAGCCGATTTATAAGTCAAAAAAAGGGTGATCAGGGCGACTATCGCAGTAACTTAAATTTATTTTCTTATCAATTTAGGGTCGCACTCGAAACAGATATCAAGCAAGCCCTACAAGAAAAAGATATCGAAATTTATTATCAATATGCACTTGAATTGGTTGATCAAACACAAAGCTTGTTAAAAAAACTGCGCCGCTATACCCCTTTAGATCAAAAACTAAGTTCTTACTTTGAAAATGTAGATAATTACCTAAGCTGGTATACCGAGCAGTCATTTCTTAATTTGCTTGCCAATGGACCAAAAAGCTCGGAACATGCAGAAACCCGAGATGTGTTGTTTGCCTTGTGTCGCCAAGAAAATAATTACCGAACAGAGCGCCAGTATAATTCAAAAATTACGCTAGCAGACCCAAATCGTATCACTAACAAAATGCGCTTGTTGCAGCGATTAAGTGAATTTGGTGTGGTCTTTAAAAGAACCACTCATGACCTAGACAATAATCTAAGACGCTTAGTTCGTGGAAGTATTACCGCTGTCGTTATGGCGTTCGTTATGTCAATTGTGCTCAATGCTCGCTCAGCATTTAACGAAGTAACTTTAGTACTGATCACTTTTTTAGGGGTGATTTATGGTGTCCGTGAAATATTTAAGGATGATCTTACACGCTATCTTTGGCGAAAAATTCAGCGAGGACGACCCAAGTGGCAGCATGTATTTACCGATAGTTTGTCTAAAAATAAAATGTCTATGCAAACCCTATGGCTTGATTATATTAAGAACAAAGACTTACCTGATATTGTTAATAAACATTTTCAACAACGCCGTCAACAAAACAAGCAAGCGGCACAACTCTTACATTTTCGCTGTAATTCAAAAGTTATTGCTAAAGAGTTTATCCCTGGCTTTAAAGAGATTCAGCACCAGATGTTTTTTAATTTAACGCCTTTTGTGCGTTTTTTGAAAAAAGGAGAAGGGCGTTTATATGCTCTTGATGGGAGCAAGATATCTAATCAAGGTGTTGAACGACGTTATCAGATAAATTTAGCGGTTGTGCAAGAGCAAAAAATACCGGGTAATAAAACTAAACAATACATTCAGCGTTTTAAAATAACAATGAATCGTTCGAAAATCATTAACATCGAAGGGATGAAATCAGAACAAAATTTTGAAGGTAACCCACAATAGCATAAATTGGCCAGCTCATTTGCAAATGTGTTATTTGTCATTGAACTGGCCGTAATAAAGTTACCGGTTAATCAATCGCTAAACTATCGAATTATCGGCCTTATAAACATCAAAATTAATCGTCTCTATTTTAATTGTTCTAAGCATACCGCCAATACCAACAAAGGCGATAACTTGAAAGTAGATACTGTTAATAATAATCTCCATATAACCTAGTTCATAAACATCAACTGCTGTGTTTGCCATTAAAAATAAGCTTAAGAAAATACTCACAGAGCCCATTGATTGTAAAGCAAATTGAGTTTGGCTACTTCTGTCCTTAACTGCTTGGTGGGGATCTAAACGTTTGCCGGTAAGGTGCCAAATGGCTAAACCAATAAAGAGTGCATGTACCAAACTCAGTGTCACTATTTTAATAATGAAGTCGCTGGTAATCGCAAAATTATGAATATATAAATCAAATAAAATATAAGAAAATAATAACACCACAGCTGAAGTAACCAATAAAGGTGAAACATAATTGAACAAGTGACGTGGTGTCAAATCTGCGGTGCGGTTGGTACGCTTATTGGCTTTTCTCATCAGTTTAAATTGTCTACACCCAGAGATTTCTAACAACATATAGGGGATAAACTGCACCATACCAAACATTAAGGGTAATCCTTCTGCAAATTTTTGCTTATCACTATAATCTTTTGACATCAAAACATAGAACCCCAGTAATATCAGACCAATAACCAGTATTATTTGATTAAGGAATCGATAACGAACCTTAGCTACATTTAGTTGTTCAGTTGACTCAGGGTAAAGTTTTGGATAACTCTCCGGCGGAAAATTTGTTAAAACCCCATCAATTTTTTTAATTATTTGCTTAGGGTAATAGTATGAAATGAGTATAATTTGGCTTAAAAATAATGTGTAAAATAAAATGTTAATAGACATCTTCTGCTCCTTAATTGTTTTTACTGTTCATTGCACTACTAAAAGCAATACGTATTTCTGAGTCGGTTACCCCTGCCGTTTTACAGGCAGAAATAGCATTATCTAACTGTGCTAAAACATCAGCATTTAAATCCATCTTACTATTTACGATTGCATCAGGGTGAACAAAGGTACCTCGATAACCTTTGCTTTGAATGACTAAGTCTCGTTCTAATAATTTGTAAGCTTTAGCAATAGTTTTACTGTTGAGCTCTAAATCATTAGCCAATTGTCTAATCGAAGGAAGTGGGTCTCCCGGTCTAACCTTATCGCTAATAACCGCTGATTTTATTTGTTCAACGAGTTGTGTAAATAACGGCATCGGATCTTCTATATTAATGGTAATTTCCATATTTCTTTCTCTGCTCCAGTTGTTCCGTGTGTGGTAATGGTACAACTATAACCTCGATCAAGGCAAGTAAAAATAGTTTGTTTTTTGAACTATTGAGGTGTTAAGAAAAGTGTTTGTGATTTATTTTAATAAAATCAAGTTCTTGCGTGGATGTGTGGGTACAGAGGTCGTATACAATAAAGCCTGAATATTTCGGTGATATCAGTGATATCGAGATATTCAGGCTTCAGGTTATTTACAAGGGGGATTACTTAACTTCTTCTCCTGCGGCTTGTTTATCAGCATGATAGCTTGAACGCACTAAAGGCCCACAGGCTGCATGGTTAAAGCCCATCTTAATCGCTTCAGCTTGATACATATCGAAAACATCAGGGTGAACGTAGCGTTCTACCGGTAAATGATGTTTACTCGGTTGTAAATACTGACCAATTGTAAGCATAGTCACGCCATGGCTTCTGAGGTCGCGCATAACTTGTAAAATTTCTTCGTCTGTTTCACCTAGGCCAACCATTAAACCTGACTTTGTCGGTACCGCAGGATTGGCTTCACCAAATTTTTTCAGTAAATCTAACGACCATTGGTAGTTAGCGCCTGGACGTGCTTTGGTATAAAGACGCGGTGCGGTTTCTAAATTATGATTAAAGACATGTGGAGGATTAGCATTTAAAATTTCTAAGGCACGGTCCATGCGACCACGAAAATCAGGGACTAAAATCTCAACTTTAGTATTTGGTGCATGTATGGCTATTTCACTAATACAATCAGCAAACTGTTGAGCGCCACCATCACGTAAATCATCACGGTCAACCGAAGTGATCACCACGTATTTCAGTTTCATATCTTTAAGTGTTAGTGCTAACTTTTTAGCCTCATCAACTTTAGGGGCTAAAGGACGACCGTGGCCAACATCACAAAAAGGGCAACGGCGTGTACAGATATCACCTAAGATCATAAAAGTGGCGGTACCGTGGTTAAAACACTCGGATAAGTTTGGGCAAGAAGCCTCTTCACAGACTGAATGTAAGTCATGTTTACGAAGCGCTGCTTTTATACTGTCAATCCGTTCTGTCGTACGAGGTAGTTTAATACGTAACCATTTAGGCTTTCTAAGCATGGTTTCACGCTCTGAGGGCACAATTTGAATAGGGATATGCGCCATTTTTTCTGCATCACGCATTTTTGTGCCAGGGATAACTCGAGTTGTTTTAGTGGTCATTCATTTCGTCCCAACCAGTTTTATAACTGATATTATTGGTATTTAATAATTTAGCGAGGTGTTTTACTAAGGATTCACCTGCTTGAGCAGTATCTGTTAATTGACTGATATCGGCTGTTTGCACCATTTCTAGTCCTTGATAACCACAAGGATTTATCCGAAGAAAGGGCGATAAGTCCATATTTACATTCAGTGCCAAACCGTGAAAAGAGCAACCTTTACGCACTCGTAAACCTAACGATGCAATTTTCTTTTCGCCAACATAAACCCCTGGTGCGTCAGGTCTAGCTTTGGCGATAATGTTAAAATCAGCTAATGCGGCAATTAAGCCATTTTCAAGTAGCGTTACTAAATCACGCACGCCCATTTTTCGGCGACGTAAATTGATCATAAAGTAGATAACTTGTTGACCAGGGCCGTGATAAGTCACTTGTCCGCCACGATCTACTTTTACTACTTCTATATCACCCGGCATTAGCAAGTGTTCTTCTTTACCTGCTTGCCCTTGTGTGAAAACGGCTGGATGCTCGACTAACCAAAGTTCATCTTGAGTGTCTTCGTTACGATCATCGGTAAATTTTTGCATCCCTTGCCAAACCTTGGTGTAGTCCATAGTGGCAAGTTGTCGAATGATTAACGAATTTTTCAAGTTTATACTTCACTTAATTCTATTGATGCCGATTATATCCAAATAATAATAGGAATACACCGGACAAATACTAAGGTTATTATCGCTACGCTAAAGCGTAATTTTTTTAAAGAACGTAGCGGACGATATCAATAGCCGTTAATTCTGTATAAATTGTTTCTATATGCTCTTTACTGGTAACCGTCACCGCAATTGAAAGCGAATGGTAAGTCCCTTTCGAACTGGCTTTAATTTTAGGAGAGTAATCACCGGGTGCATGCTTTTGTAGTTCATTAATCACTAAATCAGGTAATTCGTCGCAAGCAACGCCCATAACTTTAAAGTTAAGTACGGTCGGAAATTCTAATAATTCATCAAACTTGGTTTTCATTTTCTCTCTCTAAATAGTACTTGGTCAATAGTCAATCTGGGGGTATTTTATCATTAATCAAATAAAATGTGATCATTGTATTTACCGCTTTTATTATTAATCACAATTTTGTCTTAATAATAAAAAACTCGGCATGAGCCGAGTTTAAAATTACAAGGTTTTTTATTTGCTAACTAGTTCACAAATTGTAGTTTCACATAGTCGACTAACTTGCTAAACATGCCGCCTTCATTAACTTCTTGCAAAGTTACTAACGGGTATTCTGCGATGTCTTCACCGTCTAAGCGTAAAAATAGTTTACCAACAACGGTTCCCTTGGCTAACGGCGCTTTTAATTGTTGGTCAAGTTCAATACTGGCGGCTAAATTTTTACGTTGACCACGCGGGACTGTAATAGGGGTATCGAGTAAAATACCCAAGTCGACTTCTTTTACATCGCCCATCCAAACACGATTGGTAGCAAACTTATCACCCGCTTTATAAGGGGTATAGGTTTCGAAGAAACGAAAGCCATAATTAAGTAACTTTTTACTCTCAACTTTTCTTGCTCGTTCGCTTTCCGTACCCATAACAACACTGACTAAGCGCATTCCACCTTTAGTAGCGGATGAAACTAAACTGTAACCTGCCTGAGCGGTATGACCGGTTTTTAAACCGTCAACATTCATGCTTTTATCCCATAATAAATTATTACGGTTGTATTGTTTAATATTGTTATAACTAAAGACTTTTTGGCTGTAAATTTTATATTCTTCAGGTACATCTCGAATAAGTGCCATTGCTAGTGTTGCCATATCACGAGGTGTTGTCTTGTGTTCTTGGCTGTCTAAACCGTGACTGTTTTCAAAGTAACTACTACTCATCCCTAGTTGTGCGGCATGACCATTCATTAACTGAGCAAATGCACCTTCGCTACCGGCAATATGTTCAGCCATAGCAACACAAGCATCATTACCTGAAGCGACAATAATCCCTTGATTTAATAACTCTACAGAAACTTCGGTACCAACTTCAATAAACATAAGCGATGAACCAGGGAAGTTCTTTGCCCAAGCTTTTTCACTGACTTTGACTAAGTCAGTGTTGTTGATATTACCACTTGCTAATTCTTTACCTATGATATAACTGGTCATCATCTTTGTTAAGCTGGCTGGCGCTAACAAAGCATCGGCATTACTCTCTGCAAGAACTTTACCGGTATTGAAGTCAATAAGTATATGACCTTTTGCTTTAACTTCTGGTGGTGATGGAATAATGGTTAACGCTTGGGAAAAAGATGAAAAAGTTAAAGAAATTGCGCCTAAAAGGCAGAGAAGTTTTGTTGAGGTTTTAGCCGTTTTTTTAGCTAATGGGTAAGTCATAATATTCCTACGAAACTGAATGATAAAAGAAGAATTTTTCAGCAGTATACCATCTTTGTTACTGATTGCTATGGTGCTATCGTGGCAAATTGTTACGAATGATTACTTCAGACTGAATGCTTTTGGATAACCTGATTTTTTTAAACTGGTCAATAGGGTGTTTAACGCCTCTTCATCGTTGATTGGGCCGATTTGTACACGAAAAAGGCCATCGTTCATTGGGATTATGGTATTTATTTGATATAAATTCTCTAGGGCTTGGGCTGTTTTATTGGCAAGTACTTCATTCTTAGTGGCGAAAACTTGAATATATTTACGTTGTTCGCTATCTGTAGGTAAGTTATTTTCAGTCAGTTTTTGTTTTATCTCAGTAACAGCAAAATCAGTAATGGCAGTGATCGTGACATTAGCCACGCCTGTTTTCATCATACCTAGTTTATAAGCCGCGCTGTAAGATAAATCAATAATACGGTTTTGATGAAATGGTCCGCGGTCATTTACTCTAACAATTACTGATTGACTATTGGCGTTGTTAGTTACTTTTAAGTAAGTGGGTAGGGGTAAATTTTTATGAGCCGCACTCATAGCGTACATATTATAAATTTCACCATTTGAGGTTAAATGACCATGGAATTTTTCGCCATACCAAGAAGCAATACCCGTTTGGCTAAAATTTTCAGCACTTTTTAATACTGAATAAGTTTTACCACGCACCTGATATTGGCTTTTATTCCCCCCTCTACTATGGGGCTCTGCTCTTGGCGTAATATTAATAAGCTCACTTGCCGTAGGCGCTCGGCTGGGCATACTATCTTTGTGTTGTTGATAGCGTCCGGTATTGACACTGCAGGCAGAAATCGAGACTAAAAGCGTCATCATTAATAGTTGTATTTTCACTGGCAGATTCTTTTTATGTTGTTAATCAATTTAAGCAATAAAACGCTTATGGGTGCTAATCGCCATCAGCATGCCAAAACCTGCAAGTAATGTCACCATTGATGTTCCGCCGTAACTGACTAAGGGCAAAGGAACGCCAACAACAGGCAATAAGCCTGACACCATACCTATGTTCACAAAGACATAAACGAAAAAGGTTAAAGTTATACTACCGGCTAATAGTTTTGTGAAGGCATGGTCGGCATGGACAGCAATCCATAAGCCTCGCATCACTATCATTAAATAGACACTGAGCAGTACTGCGACACCTACAAAGCCAAATTCTTCACTAAACACCGCAAAAATAAAGTCGGTATGGCGTTCAGGTAAAAATTCCAGTTGTGACTGTGTACCTTGTAACCAACCTTTGCCATGCAAACCACCTGAACCAATGGCTATTTTTGATTGAATAATATGATATCCAGAGCCAAGTGGGTCTTGCTCTGGGTCAAGAAAAGTTAATACACGCTGCTTCTGATAGGGCTTCATCAAAAACATCCAAAGAACGGGTGCAAATGCCGATGCTAAGCCAATACAAGCGATAATTAGCTTCCAGCTTGCTCCGGCAAGAAAAATCACAAAAATACCTGAACTGGCGATTAACAGTGACGTACCTAAATCAGGTTGCTTAGCAATTAATAAGGTTGGCAATAACACTAAAATAAATGCAATGGTGATGGTAGATATTTTAGCGGGTAAGTCATATTGGCTAACGTACCAAGCGATCATAATGGGGACAATCAGTTTCATTATTTCAGAAGGCTGAAATTTCATAAAACCCAAGTCTAACCAACGCTGTGCGCCTTTACCTATATGACCGAATAAGAGTACGGCGATTAAGAGCAGCAAACCTAAAATAAATACGGGTACCGCCCATTTTTGATAGGAAAGGGGCGGGATTTGAGCAACGGCGAACATCACCAATAATGCTATACCTAAGCGGGTTATTTGACGGTAAACAATGGCTGCTTCTTGACCACCTGCACTATAAACAACAAATAGCCCTAAGGTCATTAATGCTAAAATACCCAACAAAAGAGGCAAGTCAATATGAATTCTTTGCCAGAAACTTCGCTGTTTTTGTTGGTCATGACCAATATTACGCACTAGTTACGTCCTGTGTTTTTGTCAACACCATAAACATTATTGTGTTGTGGATGCTTACTTTTATCGGTACTAATAATGACTCTATCACCAAAATATTGATCCATAACTTGGCGTGCTACCGGCGCAGCATTAAAACCACCACCACCTTCCAAAACATTTTCAACGACAACCGCAACCACTATTTCTGGATTCTCATAAGGAGCAAAAGCCACAAACATAGCATTGTTTCGCTGCTTTTCTTTAGTGGCTTCTGCATCATATTTCTCATCTTGTTTTTTTGCAATAAGTTGTGCTGTACCCGACTTTCCTGCGGCGTCATAGCGAGCACCTTTAAATGCAGGATATTTCTTTTGTGCCGTGTTATGCATAGCATCAAGCACTAAACTCCAGTGCTTACTGTCTTTTAAAACAATAGGGGGTTTATCATCATATTCTGCCATTTTAGTGACCATTTTATTGATAATATTAACATTACCCTCAGTCTCAGCGGTGGTGATTTCCTCATTGATTTTAACTTCTTCCGCGACTAACTCTGCAGTAGCACGTAAAAAATGTGGGATTTTTATGTCGCCTTTATTCGTTAAAATAGAAAAAGCTTGAGCTAGCTGTAACGGTGTTACTGTCCAGTAGCCTTGACCAATACCAACAGCGATTGTATCGCCGGTATACCAAGGTTTATTGTATCGACTACGCTTGGTTTCTCTACCAGGCAAAATAGCGCGTTTATCTTCCCAGATATCAACACCCGTAAGATCGCCAAAACCAAATTTTTCCATCATGTCGGTAATCGTATCAATATCTAATTGATACGCTAAATTATAAAAGAAAACATTACATGAGTGTTCAATGGCTTGATTAAGATCTACCCAGCCATGGCCGGGGGCCCACCAATCGCGGTATTTACGTTCAAGACCTTTTAGCTGAAACCAGCCAGGGTCGTAGAAGCGTGATTCATTGGTAATTACACCTGCTTCTAATCCTGTTAATCCGAGCAAAGGTTTGACTGTCGAGGCGGGTGGGTAACCTTGTACACTTCGATTAAGTAATGGTCTGTCGTTTTTAGGATTAAGTAATTTACGATAGTTTTTACTACTAATGCCATGAACAAATAAGTTTCCATCATAACTTGGGTTTGAATACATGGCCAATATTTCACCACTTCGTGGATCAATTGCTACTACAGCGCCACGCTTGCCTGCTAAGGCACGTTTAGCAATCATTTGTAATTCAATATCAATACTCAGGGTTAAGTTTTTTCCTGATATTGGGGGCGCATAATCAAGCGTTCTTATAATGCGACCTTGATTATTTATTTCAACTTCTTGATGACCAATAGTGCCATGAAGTATATTTTCATAATATTTTTCTAAACCAAGCTTACCTATATTACGCGTTGCTGCATAATCTTCATCTAAATTTTCTTCGGCCAAACGAATTGAATCTTTAAGGTTAATGCGGGCAACATAACCCAAAGAGTGGGTCGTTAAATCACCAAATGGGTAATATCTTTTAAGACGAGCATCAATAAAAAAACCAGGGAATTTGTGTTGGTTGACAGAAAATAATGCAACTTGTTGTGCGCTTAACCGCGAGTGCAGTTCTACTGGTTTAAAGCGTCGTTTGCTTTTTAGTGCTTCAAAAAGTTTTTGCTGCTTTTCTTCACTGATATCAAGCAACTCACTGACTTCTACAATGTGTTTCTTCAAATCAACCGTTTGCTCAGCAATAACCTCAAGCGAATATACGGGTTTGTTATCAGCAAGTAGAATGCCATTACGATCGTAAATTAGTCCGCGATTAGGTGCAACTGGAAGGAGTTTTATTCGATTGGAATTAGAGCGAGTTTGATATTTTTCATAAGAATTAATTTCTAACTCGTAGATATTGCTAATTAAGGTTAACAATAAAGCGAGTATACCGATAAAGGCAATAAATGTTCTGCGCGCAAATAAATTAGCTTCTGCCGAATGGTTTCGAATAGCAACACGTTTGTTCGATGCCATTATTACTCTCGGTGATACGGGTGATTATTGTTAATGCTCCAAGCTCGATACAGACTTTCAGCAACAACAATACGCACCATTGGATGTGGCAAGGTTAATGGCGATAAAGACCATTTTTGTTCTGAAGCTTTAATACAAGCGGGGGCTAAACCTTCGGGGCCACCAATAAGTAAAGCAACATCGCGGCTGTCTAATTGCCAACGCTTAAGTTGTTGGGCAAGCTGTGGTGTTGTCCACGGTTTACCTTCCACTTCAAGCGTAACAATACGGTTACCTTTTGGAATTGCGTTTAGTAATAATTCGCCTTCTTTTTCTAGAATGCGAGCTATATCGGCGTTTTTACCACGCTTACCTGGCGGGATTTCTACTAAATGAAACGACATGTCGCGCGGAAATCGACGACAATATTCGTTAAAGCCTTGAGTAACCCATGCTGGCATTTTATTGCCAACAGCATATAAGGTAAGTCGCATAATAGTTTAGTTAACCTTCACTATTAGCTTAGTTCCACAATTCTTCTAACTGGTAACGGTCACGAATTTCGTCTGTCATTACGTGAACAATTAAATTGCCTAAATCAACTAACGCCCATTCGCCAACATCATTACCTTCAATACCTAACGGCTCAATACCTTTAGCGCGGCATTCGATGGCAACTGATTGTGCAATAGATTTAACATGGCGATTCGAGTTACCTGAACAGACAACCATATAATCAGCAAAGCCTGATTTTTTTCCGATGTCTAAAGTCGTGATGTCACGACCTTTCATTTCTTCGATTTTTTCAATAACAAATGCGTTTAACGCTTCAACTTGCAAGGGAATTACTCTTAGTGTAAATAATAATGCGCTATAATATCATCATTTTTTCTGCAGGTTAACTAGCAAATTATTTTTGATAGAGTTTTTTTTCAATAATGTAATGATGTACGCATTCTGTTAAGTGATTATTGTGTTTATTATTGCTTAAAAGTTGTTGGCGTATTTCACTTGAAGAAATATTAAGCGACTGGTTTTGATGGAAAATAATGCCGCCGGCATCTTGTTGCTTTATTTCTGCTAGGTCATCTATTTGATGGTTTTTTAATAGTTCTTGGGTGGCGGTATTAATTTGATTTAATTGATAGCCAGGTCGAATATTGACGACAATATGGCATAGTGACAAAATAGTTTGCCATTGATGCCATAGGGTAAAGTTAAGGAACGAGTCCATACCTATGATAAAGAAAACCCGACTGTTGGGTTGTTCTTGTTTTATTTCACGTAGACTTGTTACGGTATAAGAAGCGCTATGTCGTTTTAGTTCGCGATTATCAAGCTGAAATAATGGCTGCTGTTGGCAAACAAGGTTCACCATAGCTGTTCGGTGCTTAGCGCTGGCTGTTGTGGTGTTTTTATGAGGTGGCAAATGCGCAGGTAAAAAGAAGAGTTGTTCAACATTAAGCCATGCTGCTGTTTCTTTAGCTGTTTCAATATGGCCATTATGAATAGGGTCAAACGTTCCCCCCATTATGGCAATATTTTTCTTAATTTCGCTTACTCGTTTAGCCGAATTCATAATCTAAATTGAATTTTTTGGTGGTTTGTCCGTGATAGAGACTTATACAAACATCTGCCAATAATATAAAAGGGTTAAAGTCACTACTGGTTTTACTGATCAAATCAGTTTGTGCTAAACGCGCTTGAGCTTGGTAAATATTGTCACGACTAATATGGTTAAGGGCATACTGATACAGAGGTTTCTTTTTATCCCAAATCCGGTATTTTTTATAAATACTATCGATACTCTCACCTTGTTCAATTTGCTCTAGCATAGTTGATAATTGCGTTATCTCTTTGTGAATAAACCAAATAAGCTGACCGATTGCAGCCCCTTCGTGTTGCAGTTGATCTAACATGCCAATGCACTTTGGCAGGTCACCACTAAGTAAGGTATCAACCACCTGAAAAGGATTGAATTTTGCTTGTTTAATCAGTAATTTTTCTGCGTCTTCAGCAATAATTAGTTGTGTACCAAACAGCAATGAAAATTTTTGTAACTCTTGCTCTAAAGCCGGTAAGTTACCTTCAAAAAGCTCTATCATCAATGGGGTAACATCGTGATGAATATTTAATTTATGCTGTTTGATTTGTTGATTTAACCACTGTTGTAATTGACGACCTTCAATATCATAAAGGGGGACAAAACAACCTAACTGTTCTAATGATTTAAACCATTTTCGTTTTTGACCCGCACTGTCAATTTTAGGACCATGAAAGATTAGCTGTACATCAGGATGAAAGTTTTCACTGAGTTTAAGTAGTATTTTACTGCCGGCGTCAGCTATTTTTCCGGTGACTAGTTCTATTTCAATGATGCGCTGTGCTGAAAATAAGCTCATCGCTTGATACTCTTCAACCAAAAGGTTCCAGTCAAATTTATCGTCAGCACTAAAACGGATAACTTCACTAAATCCCTGTTGCTGACAGTGCTGTTTTATTGTGGTTAAGCTGTTGTTCTTTTGCCAAGGCTCATCACCAAAAACTAACCAAACAGGCTTAAAGCCCTGATTGAGGGTATTAGATAGCTGGTTATGATAGATCCGCATTAGATTTTAATCGTAGAGAGGTCGCGTAAGATTTTATTAGCCGCTTCTTTGCGCATTTCGCTTAACATTAATTCCAGTTCCCGACTTTTAGCAAGCGCAATATTGGGATCATCTTGATAATCGCGATTAAGTTCAAAAACAAAAGAGCGAACATCCTTTTGTGAAAGTACTAGCTGATATCTAACGGTATAAATCAATTCGTATTCTGCCACTTGCCCATTTGGAAATACGGATAAGGTGCGACGGTTTAGGCTGTCTTTTGAAAGTTTAAGTTGCGGGACATTCTCTGTAGCTTGGCTCAGCAACTTTATTTTATTTATCGTTAAGTGCTGCTTAACTTGGCGAGTAAGCTCCCCAAATTTATCAGCGGAACTTAAGTGCAAAGTTTGCAGTTGCGGCGATAATAAATAATCACCGCGTAAAGCAAAGCCACAGCTTGATAAAAACAAGGTGAATAACACCAAAGTAGCCGCGGCTACCCGTGTTTGGTGTTTTGTCGTTTTTTTGTGCATATGGCTCATTTTTATTACCTTTGTAGGACTTTTTTGCGATTAGTTAGCAACAATGTTTAAAAGTTTACCCGGTATATAGATAACTTTACGAATTGTCTTATCATCAATAAAGCGGACCACTGTTTCATCACTTAAACCTAAGGCTTCAACTTCTTCTTTGTTGGCGTTGGCTGAAACGGTAATTTTTGCACGTACCTTACCGTTAACTTGCACGATAATTAACTTCTGGTCTTCAACCAAAGCACTCTCATCAACGATAGGCCAAGATGCTTCTTCAATCGAAGCATTATCGTTATTAGCGCCGCCTAATGTTTTCCAAATTTCATGACACATATGTGGTGTAATTGGTGTCAACATTATAATGACCGCGCGAACGGCTTCTTGCATAACCGCTCTGTCTTCAACACTGACTAAACTTGCTTTCGATAAATGGTTCATTAATTCCATAATTGAAGCTATAGCTGTATTAAAGGTGTTTCTTCGGCCAATATCATCACTGACTTTTGCTATAGTTTTGTGTAACTCGCGGCGTAATGTTTTCTGCGCTGCATTCAAGGTTAATGTGCTCAATAAAGCCACTTCGCCATGTTCTTTTACTTGTTCGCTAAAATCAAAGGCGAGTTTCCAAACACGCTTTAAGAAACGGTGTGCACCTTCAACACCTGAATCAGACCATTCAAGGGTTTGCTCTGGTGGTGAAGTAAACATAATAAATAAACGTACAGTATCAGCGCCATATTTGCCGATAACTTCTTGTGGGTCGATGCCGTTATTTTTTGACTTTGACATTTTACTCATACCAGCAGAAATAACTGGTTTGCCATCAAGCTTACTAACAGCCGAAGTAACTTGTCCTTTTTCATCACGCTCAACGTCTACATCTGTTGGTGAAATCCAATCTTGACCACCATTATCTGCCTCGCGATAATATGTATCTGCTAGTACCATGCCCTGACATAATAACTTTTTAAACGGTTCATCACAGTTTACTAAACCTGCGTCACGCAATAACTTGTGGAAAAAACGTGCGTAAAGTAAATGCAAAATAGCATGCTCAATCCCACCGATGTATTGATCAACCGGTAGCCAATAATTTGCTTTGGCGGGATCAATCATTTGTGTATCATCGTTCGGTGAACAGTAACGTGCGTAATACCAAGAGGATTCCATAAACGTATCAAAGGTATCAGTTTCACGGAATGCTTCTTCACCGTTATAAGTGGTTTTTGCCCACTCAGGATTGTCTTTAATCGGTGATGTAACGCCATTCATGATGACATCTTCAGGCAATTCAACGGGTAACTGGTCAAGAGGTACCGCGACAGATTCACCATTTGCTAGGTGCATCATAGGAATGGGAGTACCCCAATAACGCTGACGAGAAACACCCCAGTCACGCAATCGGTAGTTAACTTTTACAGAGCCTTTATTTTCACTGATTAATTTTTCTGATATCGCTTTAAAGGCCGCCTCAAAGTCTAAACCGTCGTATTCGCCTGAATTAATTAATAATCCCTTTTCAGTAATTGCTGCCTTACTGAAATCGTCGTCTTTGCTACCAGCAATAACTTGGGTAATCTCCAAGCCGTATTTAGTGGCAAATTCGAAGTCACGTTGGTCGTGGCCAGGAACAGACATTACCGCACCTGAACCGTAATCCATTAAGACAAAGTTTGCTGCCCAAACTGGAACGATGTTACCGGTTAGTGGGTGAATCGCTTTAAGACCGGTATCGGCACCTTTTTTCTCCATCGTTGCCATATCGGCTTCGGTAGATTTATTGGTTTTGCATTCAGTGATAAAGTCGTTCAATGCAGGGTTGTTTTTTGCTGCAGCTAAAGCCAGTGGATGCTGCGCAGCAAGTGCTACGTAAGTAACTCCCATGAGGGTATCTGGACGTGTGGTGTAGATGTCAAAGCTTTCATCTGAATCTGCAACTTGGAAGGTCATTTCAATACCTTCGCTGCGGCCAATCCAATTACGTTGCATAGTCTTAACTTGTTCAGGCCATTCAGTAAGTTGGTCTAAATCTGTAAGTAACTCTTCAGCGTAATCAGTGATTTTAATAAACCACTGTGGAATTTCTTTACGTTCAACCGGTGCGCCTGAACGCCAACCACGTCCGTCAATAACCTGCTCGTTTGCCAATACTGTTTGATCAACGGGATCCCAGTTGACCGTAGCATTTTTCTTATAAACTAAACCTTTTTCGTAAAGTTGCGTAAAGAACCATTGTTCCCATTTGTAATAGTCTTTTTTACAAGTTGCTAATTCACGGCTCCAGTCGTAAGCAAAACCCAGTGATTGTAATTGATTACGCATGTAATCAATATTTTCATAGGTCCATTTAGCCGGCGCTGTTTTGTTTTTAATTGCCGCATTTTCTGCAGGCAAACCAAATGCGTCCCAACCCATAGGTTGCATAACATTTTTGCCTTGCAGGCGTTGATAGCGAGAGATAACATCGCCTAAACTATAATTACGCACATGCCCCATATGTAAACGTCCACTTGGATAAGGGAACATAGCAAGACAGTAATATTTTTCTTGGCCGGGCTTTTCTTCGGCTTTAAAGGTATTGTTATCAGTCCAAAATTTTTGAACTTGCGCTTCGATAGCTTGGGGATTGTAAATGGATTCCATTAAAGATTTCTCAAACACTTTAGAATGTGGTGTTCATTAGCCAATCAATAGTAAATTGACCGCGATCATGAACGCATAAAAATAATGGCGATAGAATACCTTATATACCTGTCTCACATCAAGATACTGTTTTGAGCATATTGAAGTAAAGTAAGGATATGTTATAGTTTTTAGAAGTTTATTTGATTTGTTTTTCTATAAAGCTATGACTAGCTATACTTAATCTATAAGTCGTCGAGGAATGTGTTATGAAATCAAAAAATAGTGTTTTTCAAGAGCTTTATCAAGCTTTAGTTACATGGGCAGAAGATGTTAACCAGCATGAGATAACTGATATCGTTAACAAAGTAGAGCAAAGTAAGCTTTACTTGCAAGCGGCAGAAAAATTACCCGAAGAGAAAGTTAAGCAGTTTGTTGATAATTTACGTTTTGATATCAATGAATTTATTATTCAAAATGAAGCACAAGCCAAACATTCCCTCTATTTAGGCTTACTCAATGAGTCTTTCTGGAAAAATATGCAAGCGATCACTGATAAGTCACAAGTGGAGTGGTCAGAGCTTGATGAAGATATTAAGCATCGTGGTCTATATAAAACGGGCGACTTTATTGGTTTTGGTTTGTTAGAGTGCCAGCATTGCCAAGAAAAAATAACATACAGTCATGCGGCGGATGTTGCTGATTGTTTTAATTGCGGCGGTAGTTCTTTTATAAGGTTACCCTTTGCTCCTTAAAACGAAGCTGGGACGCCACTAAAATTTACTAATTATTTAAAATGAGGGTACACTGGCAGTATTAAATTTATTAATTATTATACGCTTGTTTTTTAAGCGTTATCAGTGAGATATTGCATGCCTTCATCCGTTAAGTTAACTTCTTCAATTACTCGGTTACCTGTTGAAAAATTAACTGCTCAATTATCTGCTGAGCAGTTTTCTAATGCTGAAGTCACTCCTGATGTAGAGCAAATTATTATCGGTCATGCTCGCGCTAAAGAGGCGCTTGAATTTGGTTTGTCTATGGAGGCTCCCGGTTTTAATGTTTTTGCTATGGGAGAGCATGGTACGGGTAGACAAACCTTAATTAAGCAAATGTTAGCGACAACCGCTGGCAATCAAGAAACACCTTATGAATGGTGTTATATCAATAATTTTGATGATGTTCATGCACCGCACAACCTCTATTTAAGTCCCGGAGATGGTAAACAATTATTGGCACGTATCAATACTTTTATTGATGAATTATTAGACTTATTTCCTGAGATTTTTGATAACCCAAGTTATCAACGACAAAAGTCGGCGGTTGATCGCGCATTTAATAAAAAATATGATCAAGCCATCGCTGAAGTCGAAGAAAGTGCTTTAAAAGATAATGTTTTATTGTTTGAAGAAAATGGAGAGATTGGTTTTTCACCGCTGGTTGAGGGAAAACCTTTAAATGATAAAGAATTTGCCGGTTTAGATGAAGGTAAACGTGCTGATTTTTATCTGTTGCTAGATAAATTAGAAAATTTCCTCTCTGAAAAATTGATTGAATTACCACAATGGAAACGCATCTCATCTGATAAATTACGTAAATTAAAAAATGAGACTGCAGAACAAGCTATTCGGCCGTTTCTAGAAGAATTAGAGCATGAGTTTGCCAGTAATATTGGCGTGTTAAAGTACTTGTCAAAAGTAAAAACCCATGTAGTTGATACTGTTTTAGAAATTCTTGTTGATGAAAGTGTTGAGAACAGAAACGATAAAGATGCGCGTAAACTTATGGTTGAACAATTTTTACCTAATTTACTCGTTTCTCAAAAACCTGATGCTGGCGCTCCTGTTATATATGAGCAAAACCCAACTTTTCAAAACTTATTTGGCCATGTTGATTTCGCGAGCTTTCAAGGAAGCACCTATACCAGTTATCGATTAATTAGACCTGGAGCGTTACATAAGGCTAATGGCGGTTATTTAATTTTAGAGGCAGACAAGCTACTCAATCAACCCCTTGTCTGGGCACGTTTAAAATTAGCGCTTAAATCACAAGAAATTACCATTGAAAATCCTTACTCTGAATATAGTCAACCGGGATCATTTAGCTTACAACCTGAAAAAATTCCATTAAACGTTAAAGTGATATTGCTCGGCGACCCCGAAATTTATTACATGTTGCAAGACTATGACCAAGAGTTCACCGAATTATTTAGGGTCTTAGCAGACTTTGATCAGTATCTTGAAAGTAACGAAGAAAATCTTAATGATTACGCTCATTTGATTCGCCAGCGTGCACATAAATACAACTATCCACATGTCAGTAATGAAGCTGTATTAGAGCTAGTGCGCTATGCATTGAGACGTGCAGAGCATCAACATAAAATTTCGGCTAATATTGTTCAAGTAAACGACTTACTTGATGAAGCTTTTTATTTGTGGAAGAAAACAGACAACAAAGGTCATTTAACTGCCAGCCATGTTGCTTTAGCGCTTGCAGCTAAACAGCGAAGAACTGGCCGAATGAGTGAGGCATGGTTAGGTGAAATAAAAGAAAAACAAGTATTGATTGACACCCAAGGGCACCATATCGGTAAAGTAAATGGTTTAACTGTCTTAGAAATAGGGGACAGTGTTTTTGGAACGCCTGCGCGCATCACAGCAACCGTTTATGCGGGAAGTGAAGGCGTCACCGATATAGAAAGAGAAGTAGACTTAGGTAAGTCTATTCACTCCAAAGGTGTGCTGTTATTAACCGGGTATTTAGGACATAAATACGGGCAAGGTTTTCCAGTGTCAATTTCTGCCAACCTTGCAATAGAACAGTCTTACGGACATATTGATGGTGACAGCGCGTCTATGGCGGAACTTTGTGCGCTTATTTCTGCTATTTCTTTACTGCCAATTAAACAAGGCTTTGCCATTACTGGTTCGATTAATCAGCACGGAGGTGTGCAATCAATTGGTGGCGTTAATGAAAAAATTGAAGGTTTTTATCGTTTATGTAAAGACGAAGGCTTAACGGGAAAGCAAGGGGTTATTATTCCGCGCACCAATGTTAATAATCTGATGTTAGCGGACGATGTTATTGAAGCGGTTAAAAACAACCAATTTGCCATTCACGCTGTTGAAGACATTGATCAAGCATTAGAGTTGCTGATGAATGAACCCGCTGGAGAAATTAGTCGAACGGGGCGCTACCCAAGAAAATCTATTCATGGTTTAGTTTTAAATAAACTTTCACTTTTTTCTGATTTGTTAACGGGTGCTGACGAGTAATTAAAATATTATCTACGTTTAAATGATTTTAATATAGGTCAGGCATATAAGCGTCTGGCCTTTTTTATATCAATGTCTAGATAAAATGACCGATATAGTTCAGGCCACAGAGGATTACTTGTCAGTATTTGTAATTTAACCATAGCCGTTTCTTTTTCACGGCCAATCTCATTACCCCTGTTATTTATCTTTATTGGTATTAAATACATTTTTCTGATTGTTTTTTGAACAAAATGATTTATATACCTTGAATAATAAATAAATGTCAGTATAATGCGCGCCTCGATAACAGTGATTCTGACTTGAATATTTTCTTTCACACTGGTTATACGAAATGAGTGGGGTTTTCCGCCCAATAGACTTCTTAGCTAATATTCTTTATTAGCCCTATGTTCTTTAGTGAACGTGCCTTAAGTCTTCCTGGTGGTTTCCTCGTATATAACGCGGAATGTTTTGGTTACTTTTAACCTATTCCGCCACAAGAGAAGACAAAATTTATGACTACTTCTAACGATGCTCCTGTGAGCTTTGACTCTTTAGGCTTGCCTGAAACTTTATTATCTGCTGTAAAATCTATCGGTTTCGAAAACTCAACTGATATTCAAGCAAAAACTATTCCGCCATTATTAGCGGGTAAAGATGTTTTAGGTGAAGCACAAACAGGTACAGGTAAAACTGCTGCCTTTGGTTTACCTGCATTGGCTAAAATTGATGTTTCATTGAAAAAGCCACAGTTAATGGTGTTAGCACCAACACGTGAATTAGCGATGCAAGTTGCTGAAGCAATTGAAAGCTTCGGTAAAAATATGAAAGGTTTATTGGTTGCTACTTTATACGGCGGTCAATCATACCAGCCACAATTTCAACAATTAGAGCGTGGCGCTCAAGTTGTTGTTGGCACACCTGGTCGTTTAATGGATCACTTACGTCGTAAGAGTCTAAAACTAGGTAACTTATCTTTTTGTGTACTTGATGAAGCTGATGAAATGCTTAACATGGGTTTCCTTGAAGACATTCAGTGGATACTTGACCATTTACCAGAAACGACGCAAATGGCTTTGTTCTCTGCAACTATGCCACCAGCAATTCGTAAAATTGCTAACCGTTTCTTAAAAGATCCAGAACATATTAAAATTGCTGCTGTTAAACAGTCAAAAGCAAATATTTCTCAATTTGCTTGGAAAGTTAGTGGCATTCGTAAAATTACCGCTTTAGAGCGTATAGCTGAAATCGTTGATTACGATGCGATGATAGTTTTCGTACGTACTCGTAGCGACACGGTAGAAGTTGCAGAACAATTAGAGCGAGCTGGTTACCCAGCATTAGCTTTAAACGGCGACATGAACCAAGCACAGCGTGAACGTTGTATCGAACAAATGAAATCAGGTAAGTCATCTATATTAGTGGCAACTGATGTTGTTGCTCGTGGTTTAGATATTCCACGTATTTCATTAGTGGTTAACTATGATTTACCAGGCGACAATGAAGCTTATGTTCACCGTATCGGTCGTACAGGTCGTGCAGGTCGTGAAGGTATGTCAATTGCATTTGTTCGTCCTCGCGAAATGCACTCTCTACGTCATTACGAACGTTTAACTTCAGGTGTTATTAACACTTATGAATTACCAAATATTGAAGAAATTGGTAAAAAACGTATTGAACGTACACGTGTTGAAATGGCACAAATTGTTGCAGATAAAGATTTAGTAAACATGCGTGAAATTGTTGAAGCAATGGCCAATGAATCAGAGCTTTCTATGACTGATTTAGCTGCAGCTTTATTGTTCCAAAAACAATTAAACCAGCCATTACAACCAAAAGAAGATCCTAAGCCTCGTCGTGAAACGCGTGAGCGTAGTGACCGTGATTCTAGAAGTGAGCGTGGTGGTCGTAACGAAAGTCGTGGCGGCAGAAATGAACGTGGTGGTGAACGTGGCGCTGAGCGTGGTGGCGAACGTGCTCCTCGTAAAGTTAAAGTTAACCGTACCGACGTTGATTGGCAGACATACCGTTTAGAAGTAGGTAAAGAGCATGGTGCACGTCCTGGTGATATCGTTGGCGCAATCGCTAACGAAATTTCGTTAGATAGTAGCTACATTGGTGCAATTAACTTACATGATAAACATACTTATGTTCAGTTACCAAAAGGCATGCCAGAGAAATCATTTGAGCAATTAAAGCGTGTTAAAATTCGTCGTCAATCATTAGAAATTACGGTTTCAGATGTTAAGACGGTTGAATCAACACCAACAACTGATCGTCCTCGTAAACGTCAAGAGCGTTCTAATCGTCCTAGCTAGTCGATAAATAAATAATAAAAAGGTACGTATATCGTACCTTTTTTTATGCCTGTAATTTACCAAAAAGCATGAATACTTTAGCGTTAATTAGTCATGTAAACATAACTGAACAGCTGTTGGCTAAGCACTATATGGCTTGTCTTGACGTCGAATACATTCCGCACAGATAGCACGTACATTTTCTGTTACGCTGCGATGTTTTATTAGATTTGCTTTGCGCTATCTCTTCATTGAAAACCTAGTAATAATGCACCCATTGATTCTTTAAGAGAGATAAACATGACTGATGTAAAAAATCCACTTAACCTTCGTGGTATAGAATTCACTGAATATGCGACACCCGATTCAGATTTTATGGAAAACGCTTTTTATGGTTTTGGTTTTTCAAAAACGAAAAAGTTTAAAGGTCGTGATATCGATTACTTTAATCAAAATGATATTCATTTTTTATTAAACAATGAAAAAGCAGGCTTTTCAAAAGAATTTGCTAAAAGCCATGGTCCTGCTATTTGCTCTATGGGCTGGCGTGTAGACGATGCTGATTTTGCTTTTGAAGAAGCGATTAAGCGTGGTGCTAAATCTGCGGCTAACGAAGACAACAAATTACCCTATCCAGCTATTTTTGGTATTGGTGACAGTTTAATTTATTTTATTGAGAAATTTGCAGCATCAACGACTAATCCGGGTTCTATCTACGAAGATGACTTTGAAGCGATTGACGCTCCGGTTATTAACGAAGATAAAGGTTTTTTACGTGTTGATCATTTAACGAACAATGTTCATCAAGGTACGATGGAGCATTGGGCTAATTTCTATAAAGATATTTTTGGCTTTACCGATGTGCGCTACTTTGATATTAAAGGTGAGAAAACTGCACTAATTTCATACGCGTTAGCATCGCCTTGTGGCACTTTCTGCTTACCAATTAATGAAGGTAAGGGTAAGAAGAATAACCAAATCGATGAGTACTTAGATGAGTATAACGGTCCTGGTGTTCAGCATTTAGCCTTTATCAGTGATGACTTAGTTGGTTCTTTAGACAAGTTAGATAAAAATATTATTGATACCCTTGATATCGTCCCTGAGTATTATGATGACGTATTTAAACGCATTCCTTGGGTTAAAGAAGATCATAAACGCATTCAAGATCATCAAATTCTTGTCGATAGCCAAAAAGAAAACTCGTATTTATTACAAATTTTCACTAAAAATATTTTTGGTCCAATCTTTATCGAAATGATTCAGCGTGTTGACGACCAAGGTTTTGGAGAAGGCAATTTTACCGCTTTGTTTAAATCTATTGAGCTTAACCAAATGGAAAAAGGTACCGTTTAATTTTTATAAATTAGCGGTATAATGATTAAAGGTCTGCTTATGTAGGCCTTTTTTGTTGCTATTTTGCGTTTATTTAAGTGGCTTAGTTACTTGATTTTTAACGAATAAACTTAGATGTAATACAAATTAATCAAAATTTGTTTTAAGGTTTTCTTAGCTAGGTTGTAAGGGAAGAGTATTGTTCAATAATACGGTTAATCGTTTGTTTCTCATTATCTTTTGCGGCCAGTAACATACGCTTATAATGGCCAATGGTTTTCGCTAAATATTGTTGATGTGATTTAATCGACAAATCCCACATTTTATCACCGGTAGGTGATATTTTATTTAAAGTGTTATCAATGTCGGCAGATGCACCAAACTGTTTTTTGACATGGATAATTTCATAGCAACGTTTGTTTTCAGTAACGATACATTCATCCAGTAAAATAAAATTATGAGCTATTAGGGTTTGTCTTACAGGGTAGTTGTAATGCACGGGGCAAACGATAAACTCTATTTCGCTTGTTGGGGGAACGAGCGAGTTTTGCTGAAAATTAGTGATGATACTTTCAATAAAACTAATGAGTAGCTCTCCACCAACGCCAGCAATAATAACTAACTGTTTATCTTGTATTGCCAACGGTAGCTTTGCGACATCAATACAATGGACCTGCCAAGCTTGGATATAGTCGTCTGCACTAAAGTGCTTTTGTAATAATGATTCAAGATGCGTGGTTAATGAGGGAACAATATCGACAAAATGCACGGTGTCAGCTGTTTGGCGCTTTAATAATGTTAGTCCCAGTAAACCATGATCACAGCAACAATCCCAAATGCTTTGATAGTGAGTACTGACCATATTATCTATTTTTTGCAATCGTTGACTAATGTTTCTCATCTGCGTGCTTAAACCAAATTAAACCAAATTAAACCAATTTTTTTGCTGGCTTTCATCGAGAAAACTCCAAGCAATAAAACGACTGATTTTTTGTCCTTGCGCCATATCTATAACTTTTATTTGTTTGGCTTTCGACTTATTAAGCGTCTGCTTTAGTTGGCTAATGTGGTCTTTTTTTGACACTAAGCAGGTAAACCATAGCACTTGTTTTTGGATAGATTTACTTTCTTTTATCATCTGATTAATAAAGGCAAGCTCGCCACCTTCGCACCATAATTCCGCATTTTGACCGCCAAAATTTAACGGTACACTGGGACTGGTTGTTAGCGAGGGGTTGAACGTTTTTTTATTTGCCGCTAAATTTTTGACTTTCCGAGCTGACCCTTTTGTTGCCTCAGCCAATGAACGATGAAAAGGTGGGTTACACATGGTTAATTCAAAGCGATCATCTTCTTCAATGATGCCATTAAATATTTGTGATGAATTCGTCTGTAAGCGACAAGTAATCGATTTTTTAAACGACTTGTCAGCAGAGATTATTTGCTTGGCAACTTTAATGGACGTCGGATCTATATCGGTGCAAGTAAACTGCCATTGATATTCACGTTGACCTAAAATAGCATAAATGCAACTTGCCCCAGCGCCTATATCAAGCACTGATACTTTGCTTTCCTTTAAGGTTGAAGTTGCAGGGAGTGATATTGCTAATAAATCAGCAAGATAATGAATATAGTCGACTCTGCCAGGGATAGGTGGACATAAATACCCCGTAGGTATATCCCATTGATTTACTTGATAGTGATATTTCAATAATGCCTGATTAAGTGCTTTTACCGCCTTTGCATTGGCAAAATCAATAGATAAGTTCTGATATTTATTGGTATGAACAAAGGGTTTTAATGTCGGTAACGACTGGCACAGTGCTAAAAAATCATAACCGTTGTTATGGCGGTTGCTTGGATGAAGGTTTTGTTTTAATGGCACGAATTTTCTCTACAAATAAATATCCCTAACATTTTAACATTTCCTTTATAGCCATGCCACATGATAATAAATGATAAGTTTGTCGTATATAAAGGTTATACGACAAACGTCAATAGCATCATCTTTACTTGAATGGTTTAAAGGTCATAACCTAGGTGCTGGTGTAAACGGATGACTAATTCTTCTTTCGAATTAACATAGCCTAGTTTTTCAGCAGTTGAGCGCAGTGCTTGTTCAGCTAAATTAAGGAATTTACCATAGCCTTGACTCGTTTTATGATCTTCTGTTGCTATGATAACAAATTGTATGGAATCAACTAAGCAATCGCCAGCAAAATGTAAGGTGAAGTTATTATTAGGTTCAAATGGGTTGAAGCTTAATTTTTGTAACTCACCCGCAGCTTTATGCTTTTCTTCCAAACGACTTCTGACGATAGGTATTAAACCATTAGCTAAAATAGCACCTTCGAATAAATGTTGCTTATTAGCCGACTCAATAAAAGCATGGCTGATTAAATCATAGAGTGGTTGATAAGGTTGCTCTTTTGATTTATCAATATTAAGTAGTTCTTTGATGCGTCGGTTAATAGGTAAATCAGCCACTACATAAGTAAGTACATCTCTTTTGTCTGGCAAGCTAATATCATCAGCGGCATAGCGATTTTTTAAAGTACGTAATTTATGGGTTTGTGTACCCGTAACGCCTTTATCTTTAGAGAATAAATCATAAGTAAAATGTTGGTGATCACAGACTCTTACTGTTGATTTATTAATGTGGTTAACGTCAATAAACTCATTTAAAGCGAGCAGAACATTCTTATGAAACTCTGCTGAGGTTTGGCGAACATCGTCACCATTAGCTAAAAATACCAGTGTAATAACTCGCACGCGCTTTTTGCCATTAATGTAAGTGTTTTGGCTGTAATGGTTGCGCGGACTGTACAAAAAAAGAATTTCTTCATCAGTTTGTACGGTTAATTTTTCTGGGCTATAACGGATACGAGCAAATTTTCCGTTAGCAATAAATTGTCCACTTTCTATGTCTAATTTATTATTCACGTCAAAGAAACTGTCAGCTAAATGTTGATATAGACGCTGGTAGGGCTGCTCACTAGTTCGATCAATTAATTGATTATTCAGGCTGATTAACTCGTCAGTCAGTGGGAATTTAACTAACAAGTAGTGATTAGTACGCGCAGATGACGGAATATATACTTTATGCTGATTATTACGAGAACGTGAGATAGGCATTTTATTTCCTTATTAAATAGAGTCATAAATCTTAAAGGCATTATAACAAGAAGCGTCTGTATTCACATGATCTAAAACAAAAATTTGGAGTATGATCACTTTATTCTCTCGTTTAAAAATTTTCGAGGGTAAATAAATATCAGCAAGTTAGTGAACTAATAGCCATTTTATTATTAGAGCATACCCCGATGAAAATACTAAAAAGTAAATGTACTATTAAGCTCATTTTTTTTATTAAGTAGCGCATTTTGAAATGAGCACCTAATGCGCAGGACTTAGTGGGTAAAACATACGGTGTGGCACATTTATATCCACTGAGAAAAATATATTTTGATAGTCGTAATAATCATGTTCAAAAGAGACAGTTAATTAACTAAGGCGTTTTTAAACAAAAGTATTAGATAAATAAAGTTATTTTTAATTGTACTGAAGATTATTATTTAATGTCATTGGTACCAACTGAATAAAATGTAAATACCCGCGTTATTAAACCGATTACATCACTGAAATTTATTAATGAGTTGAAAATTACTCACTTGCCCAGTATGCTACGCGACCCCTTTTAGACCCAGTGGTATAAATAAACAATGATAGGTTTTGATTACGGTACTTCAAATTGTGCTGTCGCAGTAATGGAAAGTGGCCAGCCGAAGATATTATCTTTAGGCGAACATGGTAAGTATATTCCTTCAACACTATACGCACCAAGTCGAGACATTATTTCTCATTGGTTATGTCAACAATTAAGTGAAGAGCAACAGCTCCTGTTCAAACAACAACGGGTTGGTCCGTTACAAAGGGGTCAGAATGTATTACGAGAGCTAAAGCTCGATGGCATCCCTAGTGAATTATCGTTTGGCCAAGCGGCGCTGAATTTATACTTAGAAGATCCTGAAGAAGGTTATTACATTAAGTCACCAAAATCCTTTTTAGGGGCGAGTGGTTTGGTTGATAGCCAAATTAACTTATTCGAAGATATTGTTGCTGCAATGATGAGCAACATAAAAACATTGGCTGAAGAAAACCAGCAAAAAGAAATAACGCAGACTGTTATTGGCAGACCGATTAATTTTCAAGGCTTAAAAGGTGAAGAAAGTAATCGTCAAGCGTTAACGATATTAACTAATGCAGCTAAACGCGTCGGTTATAAGAGTGTAGAATTTCAATATGAGCCAGTTGCCGCTGGTTTTGAATATGAAGCAAGTTTACAAGAAGAAACGAAAGTTTTGGTTGTTGATATAGGTGGTGGTACTACTGATTGCTCAATGTTATTGATGGGACCACAATTTAAAAGCAGTACTTCAAGAGAGCAACATTTGCTTGCGCACACCGGTGTTCGTATTGGCGGTAATGATTTCGATATTCAATTAGCGCTCAAGGGAATAATGCCAAGCCTAGGGATGAATGATACGTTAAAAACGGGTAAACCTATGCCTGTTAATAGTTTTAATCAAGCTGTGGCCATTAATAATATTAACGAGCAAACTAATTTTTACAGTCAAGCCAATTATCGTTATTTGCAAACGCTGCAACGCGATGCTAAACAGCCTGAGGTATTCTCCCGTTTGTTAAAGGTTCACCAGCAAAAATTAAGTCACCTTATTGTTAATGGTGCAGAGCAAGCAAAAATAGGCTTAACCGAACAAGACTCTCAGCCAATATACCTAGATGAATTAGCTGATAATTTAAAAGTAGAAGTTAATCGTGCCTTGATGTTGAAAGCAAGCTCTTCACAATTGAAGCAAATTGCTCAATTGATGAATGAATGTGTGGTGCAAGCTAATTGCCAACCTGATGTGATTTTTGTTACTGGAGGCTCAGCAAAGTCACCGGTGTTAAACCAATTTTTACGTGAGCAAATGCCAAATACGCCGGTGATTGCTGGCGATCACTTTGGCAGTGTAACCGTTGGCTTAGCGCGCTGGGCTGAAAAAGTATTTCAATAGCATAACTATTTCACTGCAATTATCTTGTAATAGTAGTGTCAACAATGTTAAAAACAATACTGTGGAGTTGTGACTGGTTTTACATTTAAAAAGGAATTGATATGTGTATTAAAACATTAAGTTTTATTTGTTTTATTTATAGTTTTTTCACCTTCAGTGGCTTAGCTAATAATTATCAACCGATAGTTGTTGGCGTTAATGAGAGCATTGCCGGTAAATCACTTGATCAATATGCGAATACTTGGTGGCAATGGACCCAAACAATGAGTGATAGAAGCTCTCCGGTGCGTGATAGTACGGGAGAGTTTTGCGGTGTTAATCAAAAAGGGAATGTTTGGTTTTTAGCCGGTGGTTATGGCACCTCGAAAATAAAGCGGCATTGCATTATTCCTTATGGTAAACATATCTTCTTTCCTATTATTAATATGGCGTATTGGCCAGAACAAAATGTCAGTAAAACCTGTGATGAAGTAAAACAAGAAGCGGCATTAAACAATGGAGAGTTGTATTTTGTTTATGCTGAACTCGATGGCCAATCTATTCCCAATATCCGTAATAATCGAATAAAATCAAAAGAGTGTTTTGATTTACACGCATTACTTGCGAAAACACAAGCAACAGAAAAAGTTTATCCTTCTGCTACTGATGGCTATTGGTTAATGTTGCGCCCCTTAGCTAAAGGTGTTCATACGTTAAAGTTTAATGCCCAGTACCATCATGATAATTCGGTACATGGACATATGATGCAGGATATTGAATATAAGATTGAAGTCATTTAAATGCGTTAAGCCTTTGAAGCGTTATGTTGATTGAATTGAATTGAATTGAATTGAATTGAAATAGACATTGAACATATTTAAGCAGCATTTTACAATGGTTTATGTTTACTTTCATATTGCTTAATTATGTCCTCTGATACCTTAGGCGCAAGCCTCAATTACAAAGCCAAAGAAAAGGGTTATCGTGACCGTGCCCTCAAATTATTTCCTTGGGTCTGTGGCCGCTGTGCTCGTGAGTTTGTTTATTCAAACCTTATGGAGTTAACTGTGCATCATGTTGATCACGACCATACTAATAATCCAAATGATGGAAGTAATTGGGAACTGTTATGTATTTACTGTCACGATAACGAGCACGCTAAATATACAGATCACGCTAAATATAAAACAGAAGTTATTGCCGGTGATACTAATCAAGATACGGCAACCTATAATCCATTTGCTGACTTGAAATCAATGCTTAAGAAATAATTTATTTATATTTCAATATGGTTACAATTTTTTTTCATTTTATTACAAAATTACCATTGTGTTTTACCGAGATAACCCCGAGTATATTAAGTGAAGACAATTTTCTCTTAGTAAAAGGTAACATTATGAAAATAAATATTTCCGGTCACCATGTTGAAATTACTGAAGGTATCCAGCAGTCAATTGAGGACAAGTTTAAAAAAGTTGCTAAGCATTACCCAAGTCTCACTTCTATTAGCGCAATTATTACCGTCGAGCCTCATCAACAAAAATTAGAAGTTTCTACTCACTATGAAGGTAATGAGATCTCCGTAACGGCATCAGGAAAAGAGTTGTACGCTGCTATTGCAAGTGCCGCTAAAAAGATGGAAGCAGCCCTCGCTCACCGCAAAGGTGTCTTAGCTGCAAAATTACATAAAAAATATGAAGTTGAACAATCAGATGCATTTTTACCTGTGGAATAAATGTAATCGAATTAGTTTATTATCTTAACAAAGGTTGCTATGAGCAGCCTTTTTTATGTTCAGGAAAATGTTGATAACAGCTTTAGGCATCCTAGTCTTTGCTGCAATAGTGCTTGTTGCACGTTATTTTAGCTGCCGACAAATCTAGACCTTCCATTGTGGATGGTAAATAACGATGATGTCTATAACTGGCAGCGTAAACAGGGAGAAACCATTGGCCGGATCAAGTTTATTAACCTTACTCGATGATATTGCAACAGTACTTGATGATGTCGCTATCTTATCAAAAGTCGCAGCAAAGAAAACAGCTGGCGTATTAGGGGATGATTTAGCACTGAATGCTGAGCAGGTCTCAGGAGTTAAAGCTGAACGTGAATTACCGGTAGTTTGGGCTGTTGCTAAAGGGTCGCTGTTAAACAAACTTATCATTGTGCCTACCGCTTTAGTTATTAGTGCTTTTGCGCCGCCCTTAATTACTCTCTTGCTTGTTATTGGCGGGCTGTTTTTATGCTTTGAAGGTTTTGAAAAGGTTTTCCATAAATTCTTCCAACATAATGATAATTCATCTCAAGATCAAAAAGAGGCACATCAAAAAAAGTTGTTAGCTTTAGCCGATGAAAACGTAGATTTAGTCGCCTTTGAAGAGAAAAAAATTAAAGGTGCCATCCGCACTGATTTTATATTATCAGCAGAAATTGTTGTTATTGCTTTAGGCACAGTTCAAGAGGCTGCCTTTGAAGTTCAAGTTGCGGTCGTTTCTGGACTTGCCCTAGCAATAACCTTTGGTGTTTATGGGCTTGTTGCCGCTATCGTTAAACTTGACGACTTAGGCTTATACTTATTAAGAAAGTCTGTTTCGGGGCGCTTTAATGCCATTCAACGAGCTTTAGGGCGCGGTTTACTTATTTTTGCCCCGGCATTAATGAAAACGCTGACAGTGGTTGGTACTATTGCAATGTTCTTGGTAGGCGGTGGTATTTTGGTCCATAGTTTTTCATGGTTGCATAAGCAGGTACATCATCTGGTTGAATTTCTGGCGAACACTTTTGGGGCGATCGCTGAAATTATAGTACCGATATTAACCGAAGGTATCATAGGTATTATTGCCGGAGGCTTAGTGTTATTAGTCGTAACATTAGTAAAGTCACTTAAAAAAGCCCATTAATATGTTTTCTGTGGTTAGTTTAATGTAGCTGATGTTTAAAAATATTCAGCTACATGCTTGATTACTGATTACTGATTACTGATTACTGATTACTGATTACTGATT
>NZ_JACGVS010000039.1:0-13955 GCF_014077345.1 Colwellia sp. BRX8-4 | reverse complement strand
AGATGCGCATGATACGCTTCTCAGTTTTGATGTCAACGTTTTATTTAATTTAATTTGAAGTTTCTTTTCGAAGATTCAAACCTTATCTATAAAACGTTAAGTTAACTACTTTACTCTAAAGTGATATAGATAACTTATCAAAACGTTCGTTTGGGTTACCCCTTGGAACTGGAGCGCATTCTAGACATTTCTCGCTGGGCGTCAACCCTTTTTTGTCATAAATTTGAAATAATCGATCGTTCGGTCAATTAACATACATACCGCGTTGTTATTGAGCTTTATTAAAGCTACTACAGTAATTATTAATTTTTTATCAGTTATAACTAAACAAAACCTAACAATGATCATTTCAGTTTACTGTAGGGGATCTTGAGATATTCGTGGATTTTAGCTAATAAAAAAGCCTCTTAAAAGAGGCTTTCAATTCAACACTTAAAAAGTATAAGTTAACTTTGTTCTCTGGCGATTGCACGATAGGCAATATCTGTTCTGAATTGTACTTCTTCCCAGCTTATTTCGTGTAATAAAGCATAGGCAGATTTTTGCGCTTGTGTAACCGTTTCGCCTAATGCAGTAGCACAAAGCACTCGACCGCCAGCCGTCACTATCTCACCATTAGTTTCAGTGGTGCCCGCATGGAATGTTTTTCTGTCGGGATGCTGGTTAGTTTCTAAACCTGAAATCACTTTACCTTTGGCGTAAGTGCCTGGATAACCGCCGGCCGCTAATACTACACCGACAGCTGGACGTGGATCAAAATCAATAGTTGCTGTATCTAACTTACCAGCACAGGCCAGTAAACATAACTCAACGATATCAGACTTTAAACGCATCATAATAGGTTGTGTTTCTGGATCACCAAATCGACAGTTGTATTCAATCACTTTTGGCGTACCTGTCGCATCTATCATTAAGCCAGCATATAAGAAACCAGTATAAGGGGCATCTTCTTTAGCCATACCCTGCACTGTAGGATATATGACTTCATCCATAATACGTTGATGAAGTTCAGCGGTAACTACTGGCGCTGGTGAATAAGCGCCCATACCACCTGTATTTGGTCCTTCGTCATTATTATAAGCACGCTTATGATCTTGACTTGTTGCCATGGCTAAAACATTTTTGCCATCAACCATAACAATAAAGCTCGCTTCTTCACCATCTAAAAATTCTTCGATGACAACACGATGCCCGGCATCTCCAAAAGCATTACCAGCAAGCATATCTTTAATAGCGTCTTCAGCTTCTGGCAATGTCATTGCGACAATAACGCCTTTACCAGCTGCTAAGCCATCAGCTTTAATAACAATAGGTGCGCCTTTTTCACGAACATAAGCTAACGCAGCTTCTATTTCAGTAAAATTTTGGTACCAGCCTGTAGGAATGTTGTGACGAGCTAAGAAGTCTTTAGTAAATGCTTTTGAACCTTCAAGTTGTGACGCTTTAGCACTTGGACCAAAAATAGTTAACCCCTCGGCTTGAAAGGCATCAACAACGCCGTCAACAAGTGGCTGCTCTGGGCCAACAATCGTTAGGGTAATGTTTTGAGTTTTAGCAAAGTCGACTAGTGCAGCAGTATCGCCAGCGGATATGGCAACATTTTCTACTTTATTTTCTGTTGCTGAACCGGCATTACCTGGTGCAACAAATACTTTTTCTACTTGTGATGATTGTGCAGCTTTCCATGCGAGTGCATGTTCACGACCACCACTACCTATTACTAAAACATTCATTTATCTTAACCCTACTTTATTTGCTAGAAAATATGCTAAAAAACTTGCGCCATTATAAGGGAAGTTATGGCGCAAGTCTTAAGATTATTTAGCTACTTTTGCAAATTTTAAAGTCATTCGATCACTTTCACCGATAGCCAGATATTTTTCTCTATCTTTATCTTTTAATGCAAGTGACGGGGGTAATGTCCAGACACCTTTTTCATAACTTGCTTTGTCTTTAGCATTAGCATTTACTTCACTACTGGCAATAAAAGTAAATCCAGCAGCTTCAGCTTGTGCAATTGTCTTTTCCACAGAAACATAGCCGCTATTCATATCGTTAGCTGTTGCGCCTTTTGGTAAACGATGTTCAACGACACCTAAAATACCACCAGTTTTTAATGCCTTAAAGGCATCAATAAATACTTGGCTAACACCTTCTTCTCCCCAGTTATGTAAATTACGAAAAGTAAGTACCATATCCGCAGAACCAGCGGGGGCTAATTCACTGGCTTTCTTAGGCACAAAGTTAGAGAGTTCAACTTCACTAAACATCTCATGACTATCCAATTTTTTTACTAAATTTTTACGGGAATTACTGTAATAGTTGTCTTCACCGGTATCAGGATAATGAGCACCAATTAACTTTCCTTTGCCTTTTAACGCAGGGGCTAAAATCTCAGTGTACCAACCACCACCAGGTGTTATCTCAACAACAGTCATTGATGAATTAAAACCAAAAAATTCTAAGGTTTGTTGTGGATGACGGTATTCATCACGTATTTTATTAGCCGCTGATCTATGTTCACTAGCAACCGCTTGGGCTAACTGTGTATTAGCCATAGGTTGCATGGCTTGATCAGCGTAAGAAACGCTGGCTAATGACAGGCTAATGATTGAAGCTGATAATAAAGTTTTTATTGTTTTCATTTGCTTTTCCATATCAAGAATAAAGGTTAACTCGACATGTTATAGCAGATTTTAAAAGAAGAAACAGATAAGGGGGATAAAAGAAAAGTATTTAACCTTGTTGAAGTGTAACATTTTATCAACAAGGCTAATAAAGCCGTTATTTGGAAATGCTTTAAGCTGGTTAGTGAAAATTAAAAGCGGAAGCGCGGAGCGTAGTTTATCTACTTGAGCACTTCCAACGAATAATTTTATTTAACCAACGATAAGCAAACCAACTTAATGGCGGAAGTGACGCATTCCAGTGAACACCATAGCTATGTTATGTTCATCGGCAGCGGCAATAACTTCATTATCACGCATAGAACCGCCCGGTTGAATAACAGCAGTAATGCCCGCTTCAGCGGCAGCATCTAAGCCATCACGAAATGGAAAGAATGCATCAGATGCCATGACTGAACCTTTAACTTCTAAGTTTTCATCTGCAGCTTTGATACCAGCAACTTTAGCTGAGTAAACTCGGCTCATTTGACCGGCACCGACACCAATAGTCATGCTATTTTTAACGTAAACAATCGCATTAGATTTCACGTATTTCGCTACTTTCCAACAGAATTGTAAGTCACGCATTTCATCAGCAGTGGGTTGGCGTTTAGTAACAACTTTCAAATCATCGCTGGTCACTTTGCCTTGGTCTCTGTCTTGAACCAATAAGCCACCATTAACACGTTTAAGATCAAAACCGGTAGTTTTGGTCGACCATTCACCACAGGCTAATAAACGTAAGTTAGGTTTAGCAGCAACAATTTGTGCCGCAGCTTCTGAAACACTTGGCGCGATAATAACTTCGACAAACTGGCGAGAAACAATAGCTTCTGCTGTGTCGGCATCTAATTCACGGTTGAAGGCGATAATGCCACCAAATGCTGAGGTAGGATCTGTACGATAAGCACCTTCGTAAGCGGCTAAGATATTGTCACCAATAGAAACACCACAAGGGTTAGCATGTTTAACGATAACACACGCCGGCTCATCAAATTCTTTAACACATTCTAAAGCGGCATCCGTGTCAGCTATATTGTTATAAGAAAGCGCTTTACCTTGTAATTGCTTAGCCGTTGAAACCGATGCTTCTTCAGGATTTGCTTCGACATAAAAAGCAGCATCCTGATGCGAGTTTTCACCGTAACGTAAATCTTCAGTTTTAATAAACTGACTGTTAAAGGTGCGTGGAAATTTGTTTTTTTCTTTAAAGTTAACTTCGCTTTTTTCACCACTTCGCGCACTAAGCATTTTGCCAAAGTAATTTGCAATCATACCGTCGTAAGCTGCAGTATGTTCATAGGCAGCAATAGCTAAGTCAAAGCGTGTGTTATACGTTAATGAATCATCGTTACTATTCATTTCTGCTAATACGCGCTCATAATCGTGAGCATTAACAATAATCGTCACGTCTTTATGATTTTTTGCCGCTGCACGAACCATAGTGGGTCCACCGATATCAATATTCTCAATCGCGTTTTCTAAGCTACAGTTTTCATCACTAACTGCGTTAGCAAATGGGTAAAGGTTAACGACAACAAGATCAATCGCGCTAATATCGTTTTCAGCCATAACGGCTTCATCCATACCACGGCGCGCTAAAATTCCGCCATGAACTTTTGGATGAAGTGTTTTAACACGACCGTCCATAATTTCAGGGTGACCTGTGTATTTAGAAACTTCAGTAACTTGTATACCATTATCAGCTAATAATTTTGCTGTGCCGCCGGTTGATAAAATATCAACACCTTTTTGCGCTAAACTACGAGCGAAATCGACAATACCTGTTTTATCAGAAACACTTAATAATGCACGTTTGATTGGGCGTGGAGTATCCATTGCTTTATTGTTAACCTTAAAGTTAGTTTAATTGTCTGGCCGTTGACATTTGTCCTTGGCAGTGATTTTTTAAAATAAATCCTTTACTCAGTAATGAGTAGCTAGCTGAAGAAAACCCCTTAGCTAGAAATAAAGAAAGCACCCTAGGGTGCTTTCGATTGACAGGGACAACCTGTCTATTTTTTAGTTCATGCCGTATTTTTTAAGCTTCTTACGTAAAGTACCACGGTTGATACCTAACAAGTTAGCTGCACGTGTTTGGTTACCGCGCGTATACTTCATAACTTCTTCTAACATTGGCGCTTCGATTTCAGAAAGTACAAGGTCGTACATATCATCTACATCATTACCATTTAATTGCGATAAGTAGTTACTGATAGCTTGTTTAGCTTGAGTACGTAATGGAGAATACTCAGCTTGAGTTTGGATCTTGCCAGTAACGAATGGTGATGAAATATTTTGTTCAAACATAAAGTTCAGACTCTTTCTAGTTAATTTAAATTATCAAAATACAGTTCTAATGCATCAAGTTGATCGGTAGATGACTCTAACGCATTAAAAACAGAACGAAATTTTTTCTCTTGATCATACGCGAGCATATACCAAGCAACGTGCTTACGAGCAAAACGAACACCCATAAAGTCACCGTAAAAGTTGTGTAAGTCCTTTACATGCCCAATAACTATCGGACAAATCTCTTCCAATGAGGGGGCAGACAAATGTTCACCCGTTTTCAAGAAATGATTAATCTCTCGAAAAATCCAAGGTTTCCCTTGGGCACCACGACCCACCATTACGGCATCAGCCCCAGTAAAATTTAATACCTGCGCCGCTTTGATTGCGCTGGTAATATCGCCATTAGCCACAACGGGAATACTAACCGCTTGCTTGATGGCTTTTATCGTTTCGTATTCCGCATCCCCTTTATAAAAATCATTACGGGTGCGACCATGAACGACTAAAGACTGAATACCGTTGTGCTCAGCAATTTTAGCAATTTCAATGCCGTTGCGAGTGTTCTCACACCAGCCGGTACGAATTTTAAGTGTTACTGGCACGTTTACCGCATCAACAACACTTCGCACTATTTCTTCAACTAATTTAGGTTCTTTTAATAATGCAGAACCCGCGAGCTTTTTATTGACCTTTTTAGCAGGACAGCCCATATTAATATCTATAATTTGTGCGCCATTTTCAACATTAACTTTAGCAGCAAACGCTAACTCTTCAGGATCTGAACCGGCAATTTGTACCGAACGAATACCTGCAAATTCACTATGAATACTTCGTCGCTTAGATTTTTCGGTATGCCATACTTTGGGATTAGACGAAATCATTTCTGACACGGCTAACCCTGCTCCCATTTGACAACACAGTTGTCGAAAAGGTTGGTCGGTTATTCCGGCCATTGGAGCAAGCATTACATTACTTGATAAAGTATACGAACCTATATTCATGTTGCTGTTTTTTTGAGCTACTATTCAAAAGGGCGCTAAGTTTACGTGTTTTTAAGGGAATTGAAAAGCATATAAATTGAACAATTCTTGCTTTTTTTTGCGTTTTTAATATTGACTTTTTGCAAACTATTGATGTGAGCAGAATTTGTACAAATAGCTAACGAATACTGCTCAATTAATAACAGGGTTTTTGACTAATTTTTTTTACCTGAAAGACGAACCCATTCATCTTGAACAGCAATGGCATCCATTTCACACCACTGACTATAAATATTTTGCAGTTCATTGGCCTGTTCTTCTAAAACACCTGACAGTGCAAGGTGACCATTTGGTGCAACAAATTCAATAATCGTTGGCGCTAATTCACGTAATGGTCCGGCTAAAATATTAGCGACAACCACATCAGCTTTAAAACTTGGCTGATCTTTTGGTAAGAAAAGTTCTAAACGGTCTGCAATACCGTTGCGCTCAGCATTTGCTTTACTTGCTTGTAATGCTTGTGGATCAATATCAATACCAATGACTTTTTTCGCGCCTAGCTTAAGTGCCGCCAGCGATAAAATTCCTGAACCACAACCAAAATCAACTACAGTTTTACCGACTAAATCTAATCCGTCTAACCAGGTTAAACATAATGCCGTGGTTGGATGGGTTCCTGTGCCAAACGCTAAACCTGGATCAAGCATAACATTGACCGCGGTTGGATCAGGAACTTCGCGCCAGCTTGGACAAATCCATAAACGCTCACCGAATTTCATTGGATGGAAGTTGTCCATCCACTCTCTTTCCCAATCTTTATCTTCAAGTTGCTCTAACTTGTAAGCCATATCGTTTTTATCTGGATGGATACTTTTCAAATAAGTAATGGTTTTATCCATGTCATGGCTGGCATCGAATAAGCCCATTACCACGGTATTGTGCCAATAGATAACTTCATCACCCGGAAGCGGCTCATAAATAGGGGTATCTTGAGCGTCAATAAACGTTACGGCTTGTGCGCCACAAGCACTTAACCAATCACTATATTTTTCTGATGTGTCTTCATTCGCACTCAAGCGAAGTTGTATCCAAGGCATGGGAGGTGCTCACTATAAATTTTTCACTAGTTTAGCATTTGTTAGTTAATACCTACAAAGACTTCTGCTAGAGTATTGCTAGGATAATTATTCCCTCTGGCCTAATAAGGAACTTTACGATGCTCGATCTTCTCCCTGATTTATATGACATTTACCCTAACGCATTAACACTGGCACAACCGCTATTTACTGACTATGGCAAAAATAACATTTTTTATGGGGAAATAGTCACCGTGTCTTGTTTTAATGACAATTCAAAAGTTAAAGCCTTGGTAGATACTGACGGCACAGGTAAAGTCATGGTTATTGATGGTAAAGCAAGTACCACACGTGCACTGTTAGGTGACATGCTTGCTGAAAAAGCGGTTAAAAATGGTTGGCAAGGAATAGTCATTAATGGCTGTATTCGTGATGCGGGTACGATTGCCACGCTAAAACTAGGTGTAAAAGCATTGGGTTGTTGCCCAATTAAAACTGAGAAACTAGGTATTGGTGAAGTAAATATTCCCATTACTTTTGCCGGCATTCATTTTATTCCCGGACAGTTCATCTACGGCGACAGTAATGGTTTAGCCATCAGTGAAAAACTTTTATCATTACCGTCTTAACGCAATTGTTTAGGCTCATACACAGATTAAAGACAATATAGGTTATTTAAATGAAATATTTCCCCATTTTTCTTGAGGGTAAAAACATATCGGCAATGATCATTGGTGGTGGTGATGTCGCGGCACGTAAAATTGAATTATTGCTAAAAAGTACCACTAACATTACGGTTATGGCTGCAAGCTTATCTGAAAGTGTGAAACGATTAGTCGATGGCCATGATCTACATTGGCTCGCCCACAATTACCAAAGCGGCCATTTAATGGGCATGAACTTAGTGATTGCAGCTACCGACGATGGCGAAGTCAATAAAGCGGTTGCTAGTGAATCACAACCGCTCAACATTCTCACCAATGTTGTTGACCAACCTGAACTCTGTACTTACATCACGCCAGCAATCATAGATCGCGCACCGATGATTATCGCTATGTCTAGCTCTGGAAGTGCCCCTATACTGTTAAGGATGCTTAGAGAACAAATTGAAAAAACCCTACCCAATGGCTACGGTAGGCTTGCAGATTTCTCTTTTAAATTTCGAGATCATGTTAAAGCAAGAGTAAGAGGACTGCGCAACCGTAGGACCTTCTGGGAAAGCGTATTAAGAGGGCCTATCGGTGAGCAGATTTTACAAGGTAATATACCCGAAGCTGAACAACAGCTTATTGCCAGCATAAAGAAAGAAATTACACCGCCGGTAGGTGAAATTGTCTTTGTTCATACATTAGATGGTAATCCAGATAAATTAACCCTACAGACTCACCGAGAAATGCAATTTGCTGAAGCGGTATTTTATGACGATGACGTTAATATCGACCTAATTGAATATATACGCCGTGATGCTGAAAAGTATCCACAAAGTATTACTTCATCAATACTTATTAATTTTCAACATGCACTTGAACTCGCAGAGAATGGACAGAAAGTCATTTATCTCTTAGCAGGACACACACAGTTACCTGAAAACTCAGCATTGTCGTCGAGCAGTATTTTGAAAAAAGAATTAATAAGTGGTGCATAGGTAAAGATCTACAGCGTTTTTAGACTATAACTTACGATTTACTACCCCGTTTTTTAGAAAATAATATCATTTAAAGGAAGACGGTTAATAAGATACGCATCGTTTAGACTATAACTTACAATTTACTACACCGTTTTTTAGAAAATAATATCATTTAAAGGAAGACGGTTAATAAGATACGCATTGTTTAGGCTATAACTTACGATTTAAGGCTGATCCTGTTGAATCACCATCCCGCTTTTTAAAAAAATAATATCACTTAAAGGAAGACGGTTAATAAGACACGCATTTTTTTAGACTATAACTTACGATTTACTCACTCGTTTTTTAAAAAATAAGGCGTTAAAGTAACTCTTTAACGCCTTGAATAAGTGATGCTTTGCGCAAAGCCCACTTCTTCTGGAGAAATAATAACATTGTCGGCGCGGCGCTGACTTATAAAGACATAACAAAAGAGACTAGTTGCTCACGTTCATTAACACTTAATGCCATAAACTTGTCGGTAGCTTGTTGCGCTTCACCGCCATGCCAAAGTATTGCCTCTTCTACCGTACTCGCTCGACCATCATGTAAAAAACCTGCGGCAGGATTCACTGTTTTAGTTAACCCTATTCCCCACAGTGATCGAGTTTTCCACTCATTGCCTGTTGCCATAAAATCACGACGATTATCTGCTAATTCTGCGCCTAAATCGTGTAATAACATGTCTGTGAAGGGGTAAATATGTTGTCCTTTTAATGACTCAGGTGCAGGTACTCCTCCCACCAAAATATCACCACTCATCGTAGTAAAGTCTGGTTGATGGCAAGACACACAACCGACCTCTTCAAATAATTGTGCGCCGGCAATTACCATTTCATTATTTATATTGCGTCTTGATGGCACCGCTAATGTTTCCGCATAAAAAACAACATCATCTGAGAACTCTTGGCTTGCTTCACTACCTCCTTGTTCATCAACACCGGTATCAATAAAACCTGTCCGCGTTAAATAGCTTTCATGCAAAGGTGAATTAGCGATACTCTCCTGTGGGAATAACGGATTGGTAATCCCCATATCACCCCGTAATGCACCTAGAGACTGAACACGAACACTGGATGTGCTTGCTTTCCAGCCAAAGCGTCCAAGTGACACAGGCATAAGATCTTTGTTTTTCGCTTTAATTGGGTCGAAAACCCAATTTGGACGACCTGAAATACCATCGTTATTGGTGTCTAGCTCATCACTTAACGCTAATATATCGGCTTCGGCGATGAGTTCTAATAAACCTAAACCAAAGATTGGCATGCCATTACGTGGGCTATAACGCACATCAACCTGCATAATTGCACTATCGCGTTGTTGACCGTCGCCAACATCGTAAGCGTTTTCAATAGTAAATACCGGTTTCTTTAATTCAACCGTATCACCATTGGCGTACGTTATTGTTTTAAATTCATAAGCTAAATAAACATCGGCTTGACCAACAAAAGGGTTATCTTGCCAATCAGCCCGTGCTTTTAAGACACCTCGGTGAAATAGCTGGGTACCAAAACCTTCTACAGGCTTATTTTGACAATAGTTATTATTAATTGTCGGCGCTGTGCATTCACCGTCTTCAATACTCATTCTCAAAAAAATACCGGCATTAGCGCCTAATAAAATACGCTCTTGGTCTTGTGGAATGGTTAATGTAGATGGACGACCATCACGCTGGTGGCATGAGTTACAATTTTGATTATTAAAAACCGGTCCCAAACCATCTAATTCAGGGTGTTCCATATTTGGCGCCGTTGTAAACGCCATTTCAAAATTAGCATCGCCAGTCAGGTGTTGGTTTAGTTCAGCGTCAGTTAAGGTCGTTATTGGAGTTGAAAAGCCATGCCCTGAATCACTAGCATCAAATGCTGTCGCTTTATCACCTAGGTTTTCAACAAAAGTATAATCAGGGTAATCAGGTTCAACAACAGCATTATCATTTGACTGACTATCACTATTACAGGCACTAAGAAATAATGTTGCCAGTAAAAGATTAATCGTAATTATTAAACCCTTGTTTATATTATTCATATTTAACATAAGTTTTGTTCTATTTATAAATTAAAGGGAAGTGCATCCTTGCACGGCTTACATCCTTTAGGGGTCGGTTAGCAACTAAATCACTGTTAGTTATTCCAGTTATTCAACAATATAAGCACATCACTCTCTAATGATGTTTGTAAAATACTTAAAGCATCAATAGCGGCTTGAATACGAACACGTGCTTCTACATCATTAATTGCTTGCCTGAACGGCATATCATTTTCACCTGAAATCGCTTTAATTGCTGTTATTGCTGTCGTTATTTCTGTATCGATGCGAATAGCTAAAGCACTATCCGCGGCTTGAACGAAATTAATAATTCCTACATCGGTCACAGCTTGTGAATTTGTGGTCCCTAGGTAAACATTTTTAACCCCTTGAATATTATTTGTGAAATCAGCCAGTGAATTCCAACTGTATTGTGACTCAACTAACGAGGTATCCGTTGAGTTAATATCACTACCAAAGGGTTCAGCAATTTTTCCGTTAGCGACTTCATCAACAATACCTATCATGCCATTAATTAATTCTTCTACGACGCCTAGTTCAGACGCATAAATGTCATTACCTGGTATCAGCAAAAATTCTTGGTAGGGTAATGAGTTTGTATCATTGGCATCATGTCTAACCGTCCATGCATCAAAAAGCGATTGGGTATATTCACGAAACACTTCTGCAGTAGCAGCTAAATATTCACGCTCTAACGCTGTCATTTCATCTATCGCTTTAGCATTATCGGTTAAGCCATCGCCAAAAAGTAGAAACTCCATGGTATGAAAGCCCTGAACATCGTCGTTAAATAACTTAATAACCTCGGCATTAAAACCACTTTGTGTTGCTAATAAACTTTGCAGATCACTGGTATTTAATGGCCAGGTATCTAAATGAGGATCTATAGATAAGGCATCTACTGGTCCAAAAATATGAGCTTCTCCTTGCTCCCAAGGTTGGCGAACTGTTTGCCATGCTTGTTGAGTTGCCAATAATGTTTCTTGGTTCGGAGAATTTAATAATGACAAGGTCGCTAAGTGAAAGATCTCTGCTTTGGTGTTCAGGTCGTTATAACCTTCAACAATAATATCGTTTGTTATATTACTTATCATAGCGGTTGCATCAAACGCGAAGCCTGATGGTTCTTCTATAACAGCTATTGACTGTGAAGAACTGCTACCACCACATGCAGATAACATTAATATTGCTGTGGTCGTTGCGAAGAGTGAAGTTTTCAATGACATTTTTAATTCCTTTAAATTTACAGTCGTCTTTTAAACTGATGGTTATATTGAAAAATAATAGCCCATCGATAGGCTAAAACTTTGGGTATTATCAAGGTTGCTTTGTGCATAAGATTTTTCAGCAAACTGAGCTTTAAGTACCACATTTTTTATTGGTATGTAGTTCACACCGATGGCAATTTCTTTAATATCAAAACGAGAGGTAGCTAAGCCCCCTGCTACTTCTTTAATAGGGTTGGCATAATCATATGAAGTAAATAGATACAAAGGTTTGCTAAGACCAAGCAGAAATTGACTGTTATAGGCGACTTCTAGAAATGCTGACTCAGCTTCACTACCTAATTGAGCAAAGTTACCTGGTTTTAATCCTGGCGTGGTTTTATTAGCGGCAGTAATGGCTAAGCTGTCATCTAATTTGCCGAATAAATACTGACCTCGTAGCGTCCAATCTTGATAACGATAAACGCCATTGAGCCCGATAATGGATAAATGGCCATCCGCTGAAATATTATTGGTATTATTGCGATTACCACTGGTGTTACCGCTGTAAAAACTAGCGCCTATCCCTGAGCCTTTTTTAAGGTCGCCATAATCTACTCGAAGCGTTAACGCTAAGTCGTCGGCATTGATCGTTTCGAATCTTTTTTGGTGACCACTGGCTACCCAGCGATAAGTACGAAAGTATTCAGAATTAAGGCCTGTCGTCAGTAAAGCTTGCGCCTTAAGTCCTTGCCAATTTGCAGTGAAGTTAATCCCGGTTTCATGCCAAACTTGGGGGATAAGTGTTGATTCACTCCAATGACGCTGGGTAGTAAAATATTGATCAGGTTTGTGTAACTCAGTCCCTAAACCCACAGGGACAAATATTCTGCCAAGTTTAATAGCAAAGTAGTCATTGTAAGCATATTTGAGTTCTAATTTTTCAACCAGAACTTCACCACCCGCTTCTATCTCAGTTTCAAATTCGCCGAATTCTTCGAAGCCATCATATTCTAATGCTGCGCCCGTACCACCATGTTCGTACTCTAACTCTATTTCAACTTGCCATTGGGGGTCAAACCGATAACCAAATTCTAAAACAACGCGTTCGACATCAGTTATGCTGCGCTTTTGTGGTTGTGTGTCTTGCGTGTTACGAAAAACATCTTCCGTGTTATAAAGTACACTGCCATAAGAGGTAATGTGCCAATTTTTGACGGCTGAATAATTTAGCTGATCTTTATGACTTGTTGAGGATACGGCTAGACTTAATTGTCTAAGTTCACTTTGAAGCTTTTCAATTTGTTGCTGTTGTTTGTTAAAGTTAATAACAGAGGGTTGATCATCAGCCTGAGCAAGGTTACAAAAACTGACCATTGCCAATGTTGATAAAACAGAAATTTTGTTTTTCATCTTACCACACCAATACAAATACGAATCACTTTCATTTGCATGTATTGTAATTAGCTCTAATGATTATTGCAAACAATAATAGTTATCATTCGTAATTAATTTCATTCTATTCTTTTGATCACTGAAATAAGACATAAAAAAGACGCCTAAGCGTCTTTTGTTAAATTCTCGTGGGTACTAAAATCAGCAATTTTGAAATACCTCTTACAGGTACAGCGATACAACACCTGCTCTGTGTTAGCAACTTTGATAGTTTTGACTGTTTGACAATTTCACTAAAATTTAGTGATAAAAAAAGACGCCTAAGCGTCTTTTCTTGAATTCTCATGAGAACTAAAATCTGCAATTATGTGATGCCTCTTTTAGGTACAGCGATACAACACCTGCTCTGTGTTGGCAGCTTTGACTGTTTGACTGTTTTGCTAAATTTTAGATATAAAAAAAGACGCCTAAGCGTCTTTTTTTTAAGTTCTCGTGAGAACTAAAATCTGCAATTATGCGATGATTTTAGATACAACACCAGCACCAACAGTACGACCACCTTCACGGATAGCGAAGCGTAAACCTTCATCCATCGCTACTGGGTTGATTAGCTCTACAACAAA
>NZ_JACGVS010000034.1:0-23450 GCF_014077345.1 Colwellia sp. BRX8-4 | reverse complement strand
ATTCGCGCTAAAAAACCGGGGCCCACTATTTTTTTGAGTGCGGCGGTACATGGCGACGAATTAAATGGTATTGAAATTATTCGACGCTTGATCCACGAAAAGAAACTTAAAATAACGCGAGGCACGGTCATTGCTGTTCCTATGGTTAATGTTTATGGCGTAGTCAATCAAAGTCGCTATATGCCTGACCGTCGTGATCTAAATCGCTGTTTTCCCGGCTCTGCGAAAGGCTCTTTAGCGGGACGCGTTGCTTATATATTTCTCAATGAAATCGTTAAGCATTGTGATTACGGTATCGATTTACATACCGGGGCAATTCATCGTTCAAACCTGCCACAAATTAGGGCGGATATGTCTGATCCCGATACTAAAGCCTTGGCGGAAGTGTTTGGCGTACCGGTAGTGTTGAATTCTACTTTAGTTGACGGCTCGTTAAGAGAATCAGCCGTTAAAAACGAAACGAAAATACTCTTATATGAAGCGGGTGAAGCGCTGCGTTTTGATGAGTTTTCAATTCGAGCGGGCATGAAAGGTATCTTAAATGTATTACAGCATTTAGGTATGACCAGAAAAGTTGTCCGCACCAAGAAGAAAAAACGTATGCCGTTTATTGCTAATGGCAGCCAATGGGTACGCGCTAACGCTAGTGGTATTGTTCATAATATTGTAAATTTGGGCGATCAGATCACTAAAGGTCAAGTATTGGCCGAAATTGGTAGTCCATACGGTGCAATATTTGATTCGGTTAAAGCAACACGCTCAGGCATTTTAATTGGTAAGCAAAACATACCTTTAGTTCAAGAAGGTGAAGCCATGTTTCATGTCGCTTATTTCAGTGAAGATGATGAAGAAATTGCAGGTCATATTGAAAATGTGCAAGAGCAGCTTTTACCTGAAAATGACGACAGTTAGAGAAGCGTATGAAAAAAGCGAATAAAGTTGTTATCGGGCGTTTAGAGTCAATAGCTTTGCCAGACTTAGCTATTGATGACTTACAAGTACGAGTTGATACCGGCGCAAAAACGTCGTCGTTACATGTTGATAATATTAAAAAATTAATTATTGATGGCGTACATAGTGTGACGTTTGATCTACACCCTGATATGCATAATGTGGATGCCATGCAGAAATGTACGGCGCCCATTAGCGATATGCGTAAAGTTAAATCGTCAAATGGCACTACAGAGCAACGCTACGTTATAGAAACACCCATCGTACTTGGCGAAGACAGGTGGTCAATTGAAATAACTTTAACAGATCGCTCTGATATGAGTTATTTAATGCTGTTAGGAAGAGAAGCACTGGGTAAACGCTTTCTTGTTGACCCATCAAAAGTCTTTTTAGGATCAAAATAAAAAGTCGTTAAATTAAGGGATTTTATGAACTTTACACAAATAAAAGAAATCTTATCTACTAAGGTTATTACTATTGCTGATCAACCGGTAACATTGGGTGGGTTACTGTTAATTCCGCTAATTATTTACCTTGGGTTGTTGCTCACTAAGTGGGGCGTAAGGTTTATAACCAAGCGTTTAACGACCAAAAAAACTGATCCAAATATTATACACTTATTGCAGCGTGTTTTTTATGTGATTGCGATAGTTATATTGTTGATCACCACCTTAGATTTGATTAATGTGCCGATCACCGCTTTTGCCTTTTTATCGGGTGCAATAGCTATTGGTTTTGGTTTTGGCGCGCAAAACATTATTAACAACTTTATCAGTGGTTGGATTTTAATGTGGGAACGACCTATTAAAATTGGTGACTTTTTAGAAGTTGAAAACGCCAAAGGTGTCGTAGAAGAAATTAACACCCGTTCAACCCGTATTAGACGTGTTGATGGTGTTCATCTGCTTATTCCTAACAGTAAACTACTTGAAAATACGGTAGTGAATTGGACGCTTCGAGACAGTTTAGTGAGAACAAGTGTTTCTGTTGGGGTTGCTTATGGTACTCGGGCTAGAAAAGTAGCGGATCTTATTTTAGAAGCGACACTGGCACAAAAAGAAGTATTGACCACGCCAATGCCCGTCGTTGTTTTTGAAGACTTTGGTGATAATTCATTAGTGTTTTATGTAAATTTTTGGATAAACTCAACTGGAGAAACGGCTTTAAGAGTGACTAGAAGTAATATTCGATTTCGATTAGAGGAATTGTTTGAAGAGAATAATATTGTTGTTGCTTTTCCGCAACGCGATGTGCACCTCGATGGCACGCTTACTTTATTGAATAACGATAAAAAATAATTTAATTTATCAAAATGCTAGCGTCTAAAAAGTCACTCAGTCAAGAAATTAATCGTGATTGAGTGACTTGATAATTAGTGATATTACATTAGTTTGATAAAGTTGACGAAACCATTTTTTGCTTAAACCACAATGTCATAAAATCAGCAGTTAACTTCTGCTCTATTTCTAATGCTATCTCTGTTGGGCAAAATATAGTAAAAAATATTTGCGTATCTCCAACCTCAGAAGTTGCTACTTGAATATGTGGCTCAGGGCCTGTGATGTTGACCTCTAAACGGTTTTCAATCAGTTGGTTATAGCGGATTGCAACTTCTTTAAAGTCACTACAATATAAACTTGCTCTAGTATACAACTCATCAATAAACTCGAAGGGATTAACACTGTCATCTCTGACAATGGTAAAATGATGCATTGCATATCGTTTTAAAAAGTTAAGGTTTTTAATAACCGAAGTAATTAGCTGGCTATTGGGTAGGTATAGCGTTTTACCTGTGTATTGATAATCATCTACATTTACCTCTAACAGTGTTAGTTTTGCCCAGTCTGTTGAATGCACTTCGCCGTAATGATTGCCAACTTGTACCCAGTCACCAATACGAAATGGTCGACTTGACAGGATATAAACAAAACCAATAAAACATTGAATAAACTCTCTGGTTGCTAAGACAATTGCTACAATAAAAGCAGCAATCGAAAAAGCAAATTTTTGAATTTCTTCAGACCAAATATTAAAAACCATCACGATTATTAATACCGTAAATATATTATTGACTACATTGATTTGTAATCTTTTATCTTGTTTTGATTTTCGTTTTATTCTTCTTACAATGAGATATTTAATCATATAAAAAATAGAAATAAACAATAGCGCAATAACAAATTTATTATTAGCGAGTACTGCTGAAAGTGCTTTGAAATTATTCGTATGATTAAGCCATTCCATTAGAACGATTGTACCTACCTTGATTTTTATAAAGAAGTGAGGCTTCTTTGATTAATACTTTTTAGATGTAACAGTGTACCTTCGACACCTAACTTACTGAAACTTGAATTTATTTCTTTTTGCTTTGCATCTAATAAACTAATGCCTTCAATGATGATATCAAAGAACTGCCAAGTGCCTTCTTTTGATATCAGTAACTTTACTACCGCTTTGTTGACTTTACTTTCACCGGTAATCGTTATGTTGACCATCGACATTTTACCACTTTTTGATAATGACCCTGTACCGATGGTCATTGACTCACCACTATATTTACTTAATAAGTTGGTATAAGTATTTATTAATTGATTTGATAGCTCAGTCACAAACTCAGTCCTAAGTTCGGCAGATAGTTTGGGCAAATTTTGATTAATAACTTTATAACTAAAATATTGAATATCTACCTCAGGCAGAAGATATTGGGTTAATACACTTCTGATATTGCTTTTAGTGAATTGATTGTTACTTTTTAAAATTAATAAAGCCGATTCTATTTGACCAAAAACTGCCTTAGTCTTCATCTCTGGGGTATCTGTTTTCGCTACCGCTAAATAGGAAATACAAAGACTTAATAACAAAAAAATGACAAGATATATATTTACGTTTTTTTTGTAAGATTTTTTCATTTATATTGTGGTTAGTTATATAATAATTATGCGGATTATAGACTTACGAGAGAAACAATCAAGCGTAATAAATCACAACCTTTAATCAAAATAAGTGATTAAACTTAGAATTATCAAATAATATAATCTCTTTGTAGGAAAGTTATGGTGAACATTGAACATTGAACATTGAATATGAGGCAGTGGCGGTTTTGTCGACCAATAAGATGGGCATTCATTAAGTAATATTATTAAAAAAGTAACAATAATTCATCATTGCTCTGGGCTATTAAAATAGAGACTGTTTACTCAGAGGCATTCACTGTATAATAATTTTTTAAGCAGGCTAGTTATACTGACTTGCTTCTCCTGTAAAATGATAGCCTGTTGGCATTATCAGATAATATTATAAGAGCTAAATAATTTAATGAAACCATATTCAGATATTGCCGAATTAATAGAAATGTTAGGATCGGAAATAACATTACTTACCAATACTATTGCTACTTTAAAGCAAGAACCACAAAGTTTTAATGAACAAATTATTTTTAAGTATATTGATACGGGTAGTACAGGTAAAACAAAAGATTTTGTAAGATCATTAGGCGTAAAAGCTGAGCGTGGCTCATTCTTTTCATCCGGTGATGTGAGTAAACTAATAAAAGATGGTGCTGAAGATGTTTCACCTGAATTACTTGATGTAGCTCGAAAAGTAGTCAATATGAAAAAGAAAGGTGGCGCGCACCGTTAATTATAAATACAGTCTATAATGTTAAATATAGTTTGTATTAATAAGATTCAAATCCTGACTTGTAATGGTGATAGCAAGTTAGGTTTATATTTTTCACCAATGATAAAGAGAGTGTTATGAGTAAAGGTATAGTTAAGTGGTTTAATGCGGATAAAGGTTTCGGATTTATTACTCCAGAAGACGGCAGTAAAGATTTGTTTGTTCATCATTCAGAAATCCAATCTGGCGGTGAATACGCTACATTGGCTGACGGCCAAGCTGTTGAGTTTGAAGTTGGACAAGGACAAAAAGGTCCATGTGCAAATAAAGTTGTTGCTATCTAAGCAATAATATATAACAAATGGGTAAGATGGGAGGGCTATGTTCACCCACTTACCTATGCGTTATAGATATTTTTCTACGCGTTATCCCCATGTGAAATGATACATCTACTCAGCCTTCTTTGATCTTTGCCACTACCAAGGGTTAAGTCATCCAGCCTCTATATTTAGTACTTAAAACTCATATATTAATAATAAGCGCCCTTAGCTGATTTTCCAGTATAACTTTGTGATATAACATCTGAGCATTTAAGTGAAAATAGCTTGAAATTTAACCTGTCTCTCAAACAATTAAGAGCAAAATAACAATGAATATAGACATACTATCAGCCTTAACTATTTTTGCCTTTGTGTCTTCAATAACACCAGGGCCAAATAACTTGATGTTAATGAATTCTGGTGCAAATTATGGTTTCAAAAAAACAACCCCTCACTTATTAGGAGTTGGTATTGGATTTACACTGATGATTGCTTTAGTTGGGCTCGGTGTTATTCAATTATTTGATCGTTTCCCGGTGAGTTATCAAATACTAAAAGTGGTCAGCATTGTTTATTTACTCTACTTAGCATTCAAAATAGCTAGCTCTACCAGTCATGTCGAACAACAAACGTCAAATCATAAACCTTTTAGCTTTATTCAAGCTGTTTTATTTCAATGGGTTAACCCTAAAGCTTGGACAATGGCGCTAACGTCAATAAGCCTTTATGCTCCATCTAAGAGTTTTACCTCGGTGTTGTTAGTGGCGATTGTCTTTGGGCTAATCAATTTACCCTGCATCAGTTCTTGGGTTGTTTTAGGGCAGAAAATACAAGTGTTATTAACTAACCAAAAACGCTTGAGAGTTTTTAATATTACCATGGCACTTTTATTGGTTATTTCATTGTATCCTGCGTTATAAAAACAGGAGGAGTAAGGAAGATCCGTTACTCCTTTTTTTTAGGATAAAGTGAAGCCACTGTTACTGATGAGTTTGCTAAAAAACAGCCTACTGTAGATTATAAATAGTGTGTTAAGCGAGTTTAGCAAGCTTACCTAACGGAGAATCTAGCGAGTCTGGGGGAATAGTAAACCACTGTGGGCCTTTATCGGTCATGTAAATACAGTCTTCAAGTCTTACACCAAATTCGCCAGGTATATAAATGCCAGGCTCATTAGAAAAACACATACCAGCCGTTAACTTTTCTTGTTCACCATGAACAAAATTAACGCTTTCATGACCTTCCATACCTATGCCATGACCAGTTCTGTGCGACAAACCTGGTAATTTATAATCAGGACCGAATCCTTGTGCTTGATAGTATTTTCGTACCGCATCGTCAACAGTACCCGCAGCATTACCTATTTGCGCTTGCTCAAAGGCTATTTTTTGGCCGGTACGTACCGTTTGCCAAACATCACGTTGACGCTTTGTTGGCTCACCCATCACAAAGGTTCGGCTAATGTCTGACTGATAACCATGGACATTACAGCCACAGTCCATTAATACAATAGAACCTTCTTTAATTAGATGCTTCTTTTTACTGCCATGAGGGAAAGCACTTGCTTGATCTATTAAGGCCATATTCCACGCGCCTTTTCCCCCTAACTTAGCTTGTGCATTACTCATCAAGCTTTTAACCTGTGCAGAAGTCATACCCACTTCTAACTTTGAATATACCTCGCTATAGGCTAATAGTGTTACCTCATTAGCTTTATGCATTAGTTGCAATTCATGGTGACTTTTAATAATGCGACAACCACGCGTAACGGGTTCTGCGCTGACATGTTGAAGAGTTGATAATAAACTCATTACACCGTGTTGAACAAAATAACGTACCGAGTTTTCAAAGCCAATCGTCCCTTTGGTAAGGCTAATCCCTCGGTCTGCTAGTATTTGTTTGATACGCTCGAACGGGCTTTCATGCTCTTGCCAAACACGAATGTCGCCATCAATAGCTAAACTTTCTTGAATACTAGGCTCTTCAAAAAAGGGACAAACTACCGCCACTTTACCTTGTTGAGGGATCACTAAAGCTGTTAAGCGTTCGCTGCGCCACCATTGAATACCAGAGAAATAATCCATGGCGGCACCGGGCTCAATAATAAGCGCAGAAATATTCATTTGCTGCATTAATTGCTGAGCTTTTATTATCCGAGCTTCACGCTCTGCAGAAGTAATGCCAGCAACATCTTTGGTGATGTCTTTTAGTACTTGGCTATTTGACTGACTTTCTTTCGTTGATGAGGCAAATGCTGAAGTTGATACGGATAACGCAGCAATGCTTGCACCACCCGCTTTTAAAAAAGATCTTTTATTCATGTTCATAACTATCTTCCTGAAATTTTATGGTGATCACGCTAACGGTTTTTGACTTACTCAACAAGGAATAGGCGCTAAAGTGTGCTTTATATCAGCTAGACTTAATGGAGAAATACTTTTACGCGCTAAATTACTTTTCTTTTGCTGATAGCTCATTGCGCTGTTGCGCTAAAACCTGCAACTGTTTTGATTGCTGATGAAGACTACAACGTACTAATATTTCACGGTCTTCTTCTCTAATATGATGATAAATAACTTTGTAGCTAGTGAGTTCATCGCTTGTAGTTGTTGCTGAAATTATTTCTCCACAACAGTAAATTGCACAATTATCATCAAGGAGAAATATTTTCAAGGTAATAAATTGGCCGGTATCAAAAAGATTTTTACTGGTAAAAATAACGCCGCCACCACCAAAATGAGTGCCTTGGTAACGTTGCATTTCGTTGTCTTGCTCGCTCAAAATATAACTAACCAGTAAGTCTATTTTTTTAGCTTGATGATGTAAATAATCAACTAATTGTCCCGCAACGCTACCAAGGGTTTGCAGTGGGCGCAATGCAGCTTGGTCAAGGGTGACTATTTCAGAGGCCATTTTAAACGGCATCGGCATGGTGTTCATAAAACATTGATAACTTGGCGCTGTATCGGTTTCAATGATAGTTGCATTGACATTGAAAGGATAACTAATAGAAAAAAACTGGTCAAACTGAGCGGTTTTATTGTTATTGTCTTCAGACATGCCTAACCCTTATTATAATTTTTGTTGGTGAATAAAAACCTTGACGACACATTCACACATTTCATCAATATGGCTGGTATCAAGGTAAATTCCATCAATGAGTAAACGCACAATACCGTGCAATGTACCCCAAGTTACCTGTGCTAAACGTAAGCTATTTTCGTCTTCAATCAATAAGCCTTGTTGCTGCCAAGTTTTGGTCATTTCTAGTTGGTAATTAAAACTAGGATAAGCGATATCACGCAAAGCTTGATCGCTATTGTTTTTTTTCCAAATTGTTTTACCAAACATTAATTCGTAAATTGAAGCATTTTCGGTAGCAAATGTTATGTACTGATGAACAAACTGACGAAATTTTTCTTCTCCTGAAAGCTCTTTATCGTCAAATATAGCATTAGAAATACTTGTCCATTGAATAAACCCCAGTGCAGCTATCGCACAAAGTAAATCATTTTTATTTTTGAAGTGGTGATAGGTTGCTGTACGAGAAACACCAATACGCTCAGCAAGTTTACGTAATGACAGTCCTTCAATTCCTGCCTCTTCAATCATCTCGGCGCCCGTTTCAACGAGAGAACTGCGTAAGTCGCCATGGTGATATGCTGTCTTTTTGTTAACTGGTTTCATTAGCGTACTTTATTACAACGTTTTACGAGAAGGTAAGGCAACATTTGAAAAAACAAGGCCAGCGACAAGTGACATAAAAATTAGGAAGGCTTCGGAACCAATATTATTAGTATTTAACATATTCACTCCAGATACCGCACTGTTTAAGCCGATATAAACTTTACTTCCAGGCACCAGCACGACTAAACCTAATAGCTTAACAATGCTTGAAGGTAATCTCATAATGCGTGAGAATAAATTCGCATACATGCCTAAAACAAAGGCACCAACGAAAGCGCCAAGCGCTGGGCCTAAGTAAGCGGCACCAATAATGCTAGCACCAAAAGCAACATAGCCAGAAATAATTCCCCATGGAGCGTCTTTTTTACGAACGCGAAATAATATAACTAAGCTTATAGATAAAGTGGTCACTGCCGCCCATGCTGTCCAAACAGGCATACTAGCGGGGGTAACATATAATACTTCGCCCCAAAATAACTTCCCCAACGCCATGCCTAATACCGCGCCAAAATAAAGCTTAAATAGCATCATTACCGCGTCCATAATACGCGCAGTACCCGACATCAGATGTCGAGCGGCCAATTCAGCTAAGCCTAGCGTTAATGCTAAGCCGGGTATAAAAGCAATGATGGCTGAAAGAATAACCAAGGGCATATTAATACTTGGGTCAATTAGCGTAATGGCCGAGGCCAGTAGGGCGGTGGTAATGGCTGCAATCGGTTCTAATGTTTCGGTAACTCGGCGTGAGTATTCGGCCCAAAAGGTAAATAAGCAAACAACAAAGCCTAATAATACCGACCAAAATACATCGTTCCAGCTGGTGTGCATTAGCATCGAAAAAGCACCACTTGAAGCACCAAACGCTAAAAAGGTAAGAAAACGACCGTAAGGGTTGGGTTTATTGGCGATATCATCAAGTCGTTCAATGGCCTCAGATAACGTGCGTTGACCCGAACTTAATTCATCAACTAATTCATCTGTTCGTGCCAGTGAACCTAAATCAAGATCACCTGGCTTTACTCGAATAACATGATTATATTGTTGGTTCTCTTCATCTTCAGATAAGACAAAAGTCAGAGCCGTTGGTGTGATGATAAAACATGCTTTTAATTCGAGAAATGTCGAAACATCTTGAAGATGTGCTTCAAGACGATAAGCAGGCGTGCCAAACTTATGCAAAGCTTTGCCTAATCTTATAATAAAGCGTCGCTTCTCAGCAAAGTTATCAGGTGCAGTCATATTGTTGTTTACATATTTTTGCTTGTTATCTTGCTATGGTAATTGAATAATTAGCTAATGCAATGTGCAATTGGTTTAGAGATTAATAATAGGAGAAATAATGACTTTAATCATGATTTTATTAGCTGTTTTTGCCGGTATTGCTTTAATGGTTATTTTAGGCGAGCGTTTTGGCAAACCTATGGGTGAAGAAGAGCAAGCTAAGTATTCAAAAATCATTCCTATTTTGGTGTTTATTTTACTCATTGGTAGTTTAATTAAGATGTTTATTTAATTGATACCAATTTGCTTAACTTAGCTGATTTTTATCTAGCCTTTAATTGTAATTTATTACACTAGCGGTTTGATTTGTATTATCGATGATTTAAAATTATAGAATAATAATTCTTTAAAGGACTTTAATGTTAACTATCCCACAGATTAACTTAAAAAATAAAGTGTCAGCACAAGAGTGGCAAACACGCATCGATTTAGCGGCTTGTTATCGTCTTATCGCTATGCATGGCTGGGATGATTTAATTTATACTCATATCTCAGCACGCATACCTGATTCTGAGCATTTACTCATTAATGCTTTCGGTTTAGCTTTTGATGAAATTACCGCATCGAATCTGGTTAAAATAGATATAGCAGGTAATATTATTGACCCAGCATGTCCTTTTGAAATTAACCCTGCAGGTTTTACTATTCATAGCGCTGTCCATGAAGCTCGCCATGACGCGCAATGTGTCTTGCATTTACACACTAATGAAACCATTGCGGTGGCAAGTTTACAAGACGGTTTGTTGCCGTTAAGTCAATACGCTATGTTCGCACTGGCTTCTCTTAGCTACCATGATTATGAAGGTTTAGCGGTAAATGCTGACGAAAAACTTCGCTTACAAAATAACTTGGGCTCGGCAAACTTTATGCTATTAAGAAACCATGGTGGTTTAACTTTAGGTGAAACCATTGGCGATGCTTTTATGCATATGTATGATTTAACACGTGCTTGTCAAGTACAACTACAAGTAATGGCAACCGGTATGGCAACCATTTTAGTCGATCAAAGCATTGTTGATGGTATAAAAGCGCAAGCAAATATCGTTCATACGGGCAGTACCGGCGGTCAAAAGGCTTGGCCGGCGATGGTCAGGAAAGTCTATCGCGCTGATCCTAGCTTTGCGACCTAATAATAAAGTTGTCTTTACACCTCGTTATGCCGCTATTGAAATAAGTTCTCTGCGACAAACACTCACATATTTAGAGAAGATAAAATGAAAGTCACTCACGTAGAAATTTTTGATATTGAATGTCCAGCTCGCGCCGGTTGGAACCCTGTTTTTATTCGTGTTCATACCGATGAAGGTATCTCGGGGGTTGGTGAAGCAGGTCTCGCTTACGATTGGGGGCATAGTGCTGCAGCGGCGATGATTAAAGAAATTACCGAAGCAGTTTTAATTGGTTTTGACCCTTTTAGAACCGAATTGTTATGGTCTCGAATGCTGCGCGAAAGTTTCTGGGGATTAGGTGGTGGGCCGGTGCTTTATTCTGCAATGAGTGCTATTGATACCGCACTTTGGGATATTAAAGGTAAGGCATTAGGTGTGCCTGTCTATCAACTGCTTGGCGGCAAAGTTAATGATAAATTACGTACCTACGCTAGCCAATTACAGTTTGATTGGGACGTTGAAGTTAAGAAGTTATTTTTACCAGAAGAATATGCTGAAGCTGCATTAAAAGCGGTAGCTGAAGGCTACGACGCGGTAAAAGTAGATCCTATTGTTTATAATGCCGATGGCACATCATCGTTCGATCGCACTAAATTATTTACCAAGCCGCAGATGCGTTTATTTGGAGACCGATTACGCGCTATTCGTGATGCCGTCGGTGAAGATGTTGATATTATTTTCGAATCACATTCATTAATGGGCGCTGCTTCTGCGATTCAAATGGGCGAAATTGTTGAAGAAGTTGGCTGTATGATGTACGAAGAGCCGGTTAATTATTTAAACGCGAAAGTGCATAAAAAAGTGGCTGAACGGGTTAATGTCCCCATTGCCGGTGGTGAACGTTTATATCATCGTTGGGATGTACGCCAATATTTTGAAGATCAAAGTATTGATGTGCTTCAGCCCGATGTGGGTTTATGTGGTGGTTTTACCGAGTCTAAAAAAGTCTGTGACTATGCTGATGTCTACGATATTCGTATTCAAGCCCATGTTTGTGGCGGCCCAGTAGCAACAGCAGCGTCTTTGCATTTAGAAACGGCAATTCCTAACTTTTTAATCCATGAGCATCATACTTATGCGACTAAGCATTGGAATCGTGAATTGTGTTTGCAAGACCCACAACCGATAAATGGCTTTTTCCAAGTGACAGAAGTACCAGGTTTAGGTATTGAATTAAATGACGAAGTCGTGAAACGCTCACCGCATGTTACGGTTAATTCATTAAAGTAATCAGCTTCAATGTCTGAAGGTAAAAAGGATGGCTAATCGCCATCCTTTTTTATCACGCGTTAGATATAATCAACGGGTAGTGCGGTCGTATATTTAATTTCTTCCATGGCAAAGCTTGAGCTAATATCGGCAAAGCTGGCTTGGCCGATGAGTTTTTTATAAAAAGCATCGTAGGCTTTCATATCAGAAACAACGACACGTAGTAAATAGTCTACTTCGCCACTCATTCGATAAAACTCGGTAATTTCTGGAAACTCTTTTGAATTGATACTGAAATCATCAAGCCAATCAGAATTATGCTGGTTGGTTTTAATCATCACAAAAACGGTTAAGCCAACATTTAACTTTTCAGGATCGGCCAAGGCAACCCGCCCTTTTATAACACCATTTTTCTCCATAGTTTGAATACGTCGCCAGCATGGGGTTGTTGAAAGCCCCACTTGAGCGGCAACCTCACTGACTGGCTGCGTACAGTCATTTTGTAAGATTTTAAGAATTTTTCTGTCGAAGTTATCCATTAATTCACCATAAAAGTGCGAGGTAATGAAATAGTATTTTATCTAAGGTCTTATGGGTAGATTTTTCTTCTTGATTTATAGCTTAAATAGGGATTTTGTAGATGCGCAAGGCATTTTTATAACATAATAATTCAAGCTCATTTGTTGATAATGGTTGGTTTTCGAAATGGGTTATCCAGTTTTTTTGATAACTACTTTTAAATAAACACAAAGGAAAATTACTGGCTAGCATGGTTTTATCTAAACCAAAGGTAGCTAAACAATGTTTGATGACATGCTGTTGCCACGGGGCACTATATTGGCGATTAACCATTTCAAACCCCGAGCATTTAATGGCAACATTTTCATAACCACTTAGTGCTTGTATGCCACTTTGCCAATTTTTCCATTGTTTACTGTCAATATCTTCGGGTGGCCAACCTGCATGATTAATGACTAATTTTAATGTCGGCAGTTCATTGATAACCGCTATTAATTGCTCGGTCGCTACCACATCAGTTAACGCCATTTGGCATTCAAAAATCAACTGCTGCTGGGAAAGTCGGGCTAAGTTTTCCTTAACGTGCGGATTTGATAAATATGCGCAGGCATTTTCATCTAGAATGTCACGAACACCGACTACGGACTCAAATTTATCAAGCTTATCTAGTATTTGTTGAAACTCGCTTGTTGGTAAAAGTAAATTAACGCCAGCAATAGCTCTAAAGGGTAGGGAACAGCTATCTTCTAACCAAGCAATTTCTCGCCAAGGCTGTTGATTATCAAATCCGGCTTCGATGTGAACAAAACCGGCAAGTTGCAGAGGAACAGATAAAGCTAAGTCCTTTTCTGTGAAACTTTGTCTAATGGTTTTTTTATCTGACCAGTAAGGTGGACTATCAGTTTTTAACCACTGATAGTGGCCTTGTTCAAGGTTAAATAAATGCAAGTGAGGATCAATTATTTTCATATTACCCTATGTTCATTAACGCCTGAACTGAAATGTATCATTGAAAACATCCTGCTGAATTTTCCTTCAGAGAAGTTGCCACTTAGTTGTTATTACCAACAAACAAAAGGGTATCGCAATTTCTAGTATTCTCTTTTAACTGTCGTTAAACGCTAGCTGTTGTTATACCTACCAAGTGAATTATTGCGCAGTATAACCACCATCAATCACTTGTAAACTACCAGTGATAAACTTAGCTTTATCTGATGCTAAAAAATAAACTAACTCCGCGACTTCTTCGGGTTGACCTAAACGACCTAACGGCTGTAAAGCCGCTTCTTCAGCGTGAACCTCTGCTTTGTTAGCGCCAGAGCGTTGACAATAATTATCAATCGCTTGATGATACAAAGGGGTCTCTATTGTGCCGGGGCACACAGCATTGGCACGAATGTTAAAGCTAGCGTAATCAAGCGCGGTGGTTTTTGCTATCGAAGCGAGCGCTACTTTACTAATGTTATAGGCAAATGAATTTTGCTTGGCAATTAATGCTTGGTCAGATGCCATTAAGATAATAGCGCCATTTTTATTGGCTTTCATATGGGGGAGTACCGCTTTTATCGCGGCATACGCGCCCTTAACATTAATGTTAAGGACTTTATCTAAATCAGCGGCTGAGGTGTTCTCAATATTTCCTGAAAAGTGAATGCCAGCATTCGAGACTAAAACATCAATAGTCGCTGTTTTAGCTATATTACTGATAATACTTTGTACTTGCTCAACATTACTGATGTCACAGTTAATATCAGCACCGCGCAGTGTGGCAAGGTTGCTTGGTTGTAAGTCTAAATTAAAAACCTGATAGCCTTTATCCGTAAATAATTGCACTATGCTTAGACCAATACCTGAACTTCCACCGGTAACAATACATGTTTTTTTCATAACCTCTCCTGTTCTTTAGTGCTGCACTACTCGTTACTGTGTTTTGGCTGCAGCCATTTCAACTAAAGCGGCGGTGTACATTTTTAAATTTAAAACGAACTGTTTCATGGTAATAAATTCATGCTCAGAATGGCCGGTATAATTAGCATTTGGCATTGATGGCCCAAAGCTTACTGCATTTGGAAATAAGCGTGAATTTGTGCCGCCACCGATAGCAATAGGCTTAGCGTCCTTTATACCGGTAAAGTGTGAAAATACAGCCAGTAATGTGTCAATATGTGGTGCATCGTTTTGAATAAAAGGGTCACCAATATAATGTTCAAGCTCGGTAATGTCAGCCATATTTGTTAGCTTCCAAGTCGCGATGACGTGATTAATTTCTTCCGTTAGCTGTTGCGCTGATTTACCACGCGGACGACGAATATTAATATTCAATTCAATATTATTTTTCAATTGCTTAATAACCGTGGGTGAAACCGTCATAGGTCCCATAAAGTCATCACTGTAGGCTATGTTACCAAACTTTTTCCCTTCTAAACCTAAACCAATATTGTCATTAATAAAGTTAACTAATGTACCTGCACCATTGCTAGGCCAGCGAGTTTGCGATAATAAACCCGCTAAAAATGGAATGGCATTTAGGCCTTCTTCTGGCTTCGATGAGTGAGCTGATTTTCCTAGTGCTGTAATCGTTAAGGTGCTTCCTTTTAATTCTAAATCAAAACTAACACCTTGGTATTCTCTTGCCTTATCCATCAGTTGTTGCAGTAAACTAAGGTCAGCATTTTCAATCACCACTTTAGCATCTTCAGGTATTTGACTACCAAAAAAACCTCCACTAAATTCACTGAGGTAAGCATCTAAACCGGTATATTTATTTTTATTAAAGGCTATTTTTATTGTTCCGTAGCCTTTTTCAGCGGTGACAACAGGGTATTCAGCGTCAATGGTAATATTGATTTGTGGCAATGTATGGGTCTTAATATAAGCTTCTAATGGACCCCAGTCTGATTCCTCTGCCATGTAAACATACAATTCAATACGCTTGTCGAGCGTTATATTTTTGTCTTTAATGGCTTTCATTGCAAAGAGCGCGGTTGATATTGGCCCTTTATCATCTTCGGTACCGCGAGCGATAAGTTTGCCGGGCTCTGAAGTTGTATCAAGTTCAAACGGAGATTTTTGCCATTTTTTGGGGTTTACTGGTTGTACGTCACCGTGGGTAATTATTCCTAAGCGCTCTGTGCTTTCGCCTAAGCCAATAACAACAACATAACCGTCGTCGGTATAATCAAAGCCTAAATCTTCAGCTTGTTTTTTTAACTCGGCTTTAAAAGCTATATGTTCAGGGTTGTCATTAGCCGAAACACCATCAATTGCTAAGGTATTGTATTTTACTAACTCGGCTAAGCTAGCAACCATAGATTTTTGATAGGTTTGCACGGCGTAATCGGCGGTTAACTTTGCTGTCGAGCTGACCTCTGCTGAAAATACCGGTAAAGTGATAAAGGTGAATAAGGCGAGTGAAGCTATTTTATTGAACACAGACTTTCCTTTTTTAATGGCGATAACTCATTTGTTATATTGTATCGATAAAGTGATTTACTAAACAGAGACAAACTTTAAAAAGTTTACCAGAAGTGTTTAATTATCTTTTAATCTCTTACTTAGAGCTAATTTTTGATATTAGTTCAACCTTGTTGTTTATTTATATGGCATTGCAGATCAGGTGTTTAAATATCTTGGTACTGGTATGCTATGGAAAAAATTAATGAAGAAAATAAGGAAGTAAAATGTCTGAGATAACGATACGTGAAGCAAGCATAGATGATGCCGAGCTTTTATTCACTTTTATTAAAGAACTCGCTATTTATGAAAAAGCTGAACATGAAGTGTACGCAACAGTTGAAACCATAAAAGGCAGTATGTTTAGTACAAATACACAAGTACACGGCTTAATTTGTGAACTCGATGGTGTGGCTATTGGTATGGCGATTTATTTTTATAATTATTCAACGTGGTTAGCAAAGTCAGGTTTATACCTTGAAGATTTATATGTAACGCCAGAGCATAGAGGGAAAGGAGCGGGTTTAAAATTATTAAAAAACATGGCAAAAACCGCTATTGATAATGATTGTGCACGTTTTGAATGGAGCTGTTTAGATTGGAATAAGCCCTCACGTGACTTTTATCAAGCGATAGGTGCTGTGTCTCAAGATGAATGGGTAGGTTACCGTATGACTGGCAAAACGTTGGTTGATTTTGCCCAATCATAACGGATTAAATTATACAGAGTTTGGAGTAATGTCTACTTACTCCAAACGCTAATGATTAAGACGAGTAATCTTGTAAATCATGAAGCTCTTGGCGTAATCGTTTTCTATCTTTATACGTTTCAATTTCTCGCCACTTTCTTTTTCGTGAGCGCGATTCTTTTTGATCCGTGAGTAAACCGTCGAAAAGGCTAAATATTTCATCATATTCATCAAAGTTATTATGTTCCATGAGTATCCCTTGTTGAGCTTTATTTAGTTAACGTGAGGCACTTTACAAGTTGAATATGACTTTTTTCTTACTAAATTGTGACAATTAAAATACCTTTAGCTTTATCGATGTTGAGCAAAAAAATAAAGCTTGGCTATACTTGTTTTTATAGTGTTTTTTTAAAGAGTTAGCGATGAAAAAAAGTAGTGATATAGAAATAATTTCTCAAGCAGAATTAGACAACCTATTACGTATTAATGAGTTTATAGAGCAAGTCGATGAGAATTCGTTAGTCAGTGAACTAAAACTCGCCATATTAGACTCGGGTAAATTAGAATTAACGCAATGGGAAAGCTTGCGGGATCATATTCGAGAAATAGAGGAGCTTATTCCTCATATCGACTTGATTATTAAACTCAAGAAAGAACGCCCATCTAATTGATTTTAAAAACTTAATGTCAATTGATATTTAACAAGTAAGAAAGTGAATCAAAACCGACTATTGGTAAATAATCGGTTTTTTTAATTTTATCTTCAACCAGTATATCGATGAACTCTTATCGATATACTATGGTAACCACCGCGAATGACTAGCGTTGTGCTTACAAAGTATATTGTGCGAGCTATAAATATGTTTTCAAAAAGTGTCGTTGTTTTATTTTTAATGGCTCTTGGTCTGCTCTTTATGATGCAAGAAATAGCGTTATGGGTGCTAGTGAGTTACTTGAGCTTAAGTTTACTAACATTTGTACTTTATGGCATCGACAAAAGAAATGCGATAAAAGAGCGATGGCGCATCTCAGAAAAAACACTACAGGTCTTTGCGCTACTTGGCGGATGGCCAGGAGCGCTATTAGCTCAACAAGCTTTTCGACATAAAACTCAAAAAAGGCCTTTTATATTTGTGCTCTGGCTCGCTATTTTTATTAATGTTGTGGCTTTGGGGTATTCTCAGTATCCGGGGTTGTAAAAAGAGTAGCACAAGTAAGACTTGTGCTACTCTTTACGCTGTTTAAGTTATAAATATCAATTAATTATAATGCTTTAAAACGAATCGCAGCACCACCACTTGTCGCCAAGGGTAAGACTAATTGGTCGTTAGCGGTGACTTGCCTGTTTTCAATGATCATTTCATAGGGATTGTTAATCCACTCTGCGTTTTTACCATCGCGATAAATTTGTGCTTGATAGCGCTTATTCTTATCAAGAAAATTTAACGGCAATGTTAACGTACGTGCTTGCTCATCGGTTAATGCGCCAACAAACCAATCATCTCCCCCCCTTTCTTGACGAGCAAAAGCAACATATTCACCGACCTCACCAGCAATCGCTATACTCTCATGCCAATCGGTTGGTACATCTTTAATAAATTGAAATGCGGCTAAATTTTCTTGATAGTTTTTAGGTAAATCAGCCGCCATTTGAATAGGGCTATAAAGCACCACGTATAATGCTAATTGTTTTGCTAGCGTAGTTTGTGGACGATTACTTTTATCACCCAAACCATTAAAACTCATATCGAAGATGCCTGGTGTAAAATCCATTGGTCCAGCTAACATGCGAGTAAAGGGTAAAATGGTGGTGTGCTCAGGCGGGTTTGGTGGTGTGCCCCAAGCATTAAATTCTTGGCCGCGAGCACCTTCTCTTGAAATCCAGTTGGGGTAGGTTCTGCGCAAACCGGTATCCTTAATCGGTTCATGGGTGTTAATACTAATTTTATGTTTCGCTGCTTCAGTAATACTGTGTAAATACTCACTCACCATGAACTGACCGTCATGCCATTCTTTGTGAACTATGCCTTTTTCATCAATGCGTTTAATATCGCCACCGTCAGCAACATAACCTGTTTTTACTTGTCTTACGCCGTACTTTTCATAAAGTGCATAAGCATCACTCATTTGATTACGATAATTAGTCACATTACCTGAGGTTTCATGGTGGCCAATTAATTGAACCCCTTTCTTTTCACCGTAAGCTGATACGGCAGCAATATCAAAATCATCATAAGCTTTACTGAAATTAAACACGTCGCCGTTGAAAAACCAGTCGCCATCCCAGCCTAGGTTCCAGCCTTCAACCAAAACCCCAGAAAAACCATGCTCAGCGGCAAAGTCGATATAACGCATGGTTTCACTGGTGGTTGCACCGTGTTTGTCGCCACTGCCCCAGGTGTTGGCGTTAATGTGCATTCCCCACCAAATCCCCAAATATTTAGCCGGTTCAACCCAAGATACATCACCTAATTTATTTGGCTCATTAAGGTTTAATATCAGGTCAGAATTGAGTAAGCCAACCGCATCTTTACTGACTTGAATAGTACGCCATGGACTTTTGAAATTGGTTTTTGTTTTAACTAAAATGCCGTCTGACCAAGGTGTTAAATCGGCTTTTAAGACACCAGGACGCTTTTGGTTAATCGTCATAGCAGCATAATCAACTAATGCTGCTTCATGAATACTAAGGTGAATGCCCGAGTCTAGTTTAAAAGTAAAAGGTGTATGAGCGCGATCAACCGAAGCTAGCTTGGTGGTATTATAAATGTATTCATAACGATTCCAGCCACGTGCTGGAATCCACCATGCGGTCGCTTTATCCGCGTCATTTACAACAAATTCGGTGAATTCATTAATGATTTCAACGTGATCAATATCTTGTTGTTTTGGCACTTCGTAACGAAAACCAATGCCGTCATTAAACAATCGAAAACGTACCTTGAATTCTTTAGTGTGTTTTTTATTATTTCTTGAAAAAGTCACTAATAATTCATTGTGTTCATCAGTCACATTTTTACGTTCACCCCAAGGTAATTGCCATACCTCTTTGGCTGATTGGGTTTCACTCGATGAAATAGTAAAACCGTCACTAAAAGCGATAGTATCTTTGAATGCTAGGCCTAAGCGGGAGGGTTTTATAATGCTTTCACCTAAAAAGCTCATTTCGTAATTAGGTTTTCCTTGGTCACTAACACTGAGAATTATTTTTCCGTCGGGTGACGCTAACTTAAGGGTTTGTGCAAATAAACTGTGAGATAAAATCAGTAAAGCAAGGCTGAGTATAATTTTTTTCATGGATATTCCTGATGTTTTTTTATTACATCAAGCATAAAGGACTGACACCAATTTACAGCTAAGCTACATACGTATTCATAAGTTTATCGCTAATTAATCACTCATTAGTGTAGAAGCCAAATAAAGATCGAAACAAAAAAACCAAGCAAGCCGACTTATACCGTTGAGCAAAAATGGACTTTTCTGAATAAAGATAGAAAAAATGTGGCAGTAAGTTTTATTTATTAAAAAAGTACCCGAAACACTACAAATAAAGTTGGAACCTGACGTCTCGCATAAGTGAACCTTAATAATCATTCGAAACACATCATGAAATAACTGTGTTAACGTGTTCTGCGAGCGCATTGCGGAATAAGAGCAGTCAAAATTTCAAACGTCAACTTTCAGATCTTAAAGCTAACATAAATTTTAATTCTATGGCTATAAGGGGCGTTTTCGCCATAGAACTAATACTCTATTTCATCTGAATTTTAGAAAAGGTGAGTGACTGCAATGTAGATTTTACGACTTTCTGGTTTGATTACAACTTAGAAAGATACATTGGTTTCTCAAGTTTTAGCTGTGTGCAACTTAATCGAATTGGTTCAACTAGGCAACACTTTCAGCCGTTAGGTTTTTTAACCAAAGCTTCGTTCTCATTCTGAAAACAAACATAAATGCTTTAGTTATTTCTTCAGAGTAAGAGATAAGAACTACCCAATATAGTGGTAACTTAAAGTAAAATGCCGCCGCCAAAGTTAATGGAATGCTTAAAATCCACATGCCTGATATATCAATTAACATGCAATATTTGTTATCACCACCTGCGCGTAATATCCCCATAGACATAGTTAAGTTAAATACTTTCAAGCAAGTGCCAAAGGTGATCAATACAAAAACATCATGGGACAATGCCATTGTTTCTGGAGACAAATTGGTATAAGGCATAAAGACTAAAGACTCACATTGAAGTAAAATTAAGGCTAATAAAAAGGTAACAATTGGCGCACTAATGGCGTAATGTTTTGCTAAAACCCATGCCGTTATAAATTCGTTTCTACCTAAGCGCTGCCCAACTAAAATAGCGCAAGCAGAAGCAAAACCAAAAAAGAATGAAACCAATAATCCTTCCATTGGCGCTAATAGACTCATTACAGCAAGTTCTTGTGTTCCAATACGTCCATATATCAGTTGATATACAAAAGTGCCTAATGACCACACGCCAAAACTTAGCATCATAGGCCAAACTAAGGTGAGTAATTTAGTCCACTCTTGTTTGTTATAAAAACTAACACAAAAGAACGTTGTTGGAAAAATACTGTGCTTAACCTTTGCTAAGTAGACCAGTATTAATAAAGCATGAAGTGCTCGCGCAATTAGTGTTGCTAGCGCAGCGCCAATGACACCCATTGGTTCTATACCTAAGCCACCTTTGATTAACCAATAGTTTAAAAGAATATTGGTAATAATAGCTATGGTACTAATTAACATGGGGAAGACTACTTGCCCAAGACCCCTTAACGCGTTTTCAAATATCATCACAATGACAACAAAAATTAAGCTAGGCATGGTCAGCCAAAGGTAGTTTGTTCCTGCTTTTATAACGCTGGGATCTGTTGTGGCAATACCCATGATATTGTCAGAAAACAAGAAAGTAATGAGTAATATAGGCAGTAAAATCCCTGCTGCAATAACAAGCGTTTTAACAATGACTTGTCTAATCACACCAACTTGACCCGCGCCAAAGTGTTGCGCAGATAAAGTACCAACACCTGAAGCGAGTCCCGCTAAAATGATTAAAAAAACAAATTGAATTCGGTTACCCAGCCCAACAGAAGCAACGGCCGTATCGCCTAAATGCCCAACCATCATTATGTCACTCATGCCTAGCATGGTGACCAATATGCTTTGTAAAGAGATAGGCCAAGCTAATTTAATGCTTTGCTTTAATGATGAAGGTTCGATGTTACGCATTGGTTTTAGTCATTAGGGGTTACTATAATATGCATAGAATTATAAAATATAGTGATAAAAAAAACATAAGTGAAATTGTCATGTATCATGTTTAAAACTATCATTTTGGTAATTCTATGTGGCAAGATATTTTAAATATTCATCCTGATTGTATTGAGGATTTTATTAATTTTGATAAATTACCAGGGCAAGCTGATAGTTTCATAGCCTTTGCGGGGTTGTCGTATTTACAAACTGAATATCAAATAGGCAAAACAGGTAAAGGAGAAGTTTGTTTAGGTAATGAAAACAGCAATAGGCATGTTCATTACTTAATTTCTACTCATGCAGGGGAGGGAAAGGTCAAGTTTGGTAACAACGAATATTTAGTTAAACCCGGCAGTGTGCTTTTACTGCCAGCAGGAACCCCTTTTTTGTATGAACTTTCGGGGAAGTACTGGGATATGTGTTGGCTATTACTGCATGACTGTTCTGAATATAAGTTTGTTCATCAACATCAACCTTCCGTTTATTCCAGTGCGAATGCAGAGAAACTTTATCAAACGATGTCACTTATTAGAGAATTCAAACACGGTGAGAGTATGTATCAATCAGATATTGTATTGCGCTTAGTCGAAGTTTTAATTTATCAAATTGCGCAAACACTGAACATGGGGCAGCAACTAACAAAGCAACAACAAAAATTTCACTCTCTAATACGTCGTGTAAATAAGCAATTGCAACTGCCGTGGACTGTTAAGCAATTAGCTGCAGAAATGCATATGTCTGAGCCGCACTTCTTTCGTTTATGTAAGAAAGAAATGGGGATGACACCAATCAAACTATTAACTCACACTCGCCTAGAATACGCTTGCTACTTACTTCGTTATACACAATATAATCTTGATCAAATAGCTGACACCGTAGGCTATGGCGATAGTGCAAGCTTTGCTCACCGTTTTAAGAAAGACTATGGTTTAAGCCCCGGTCGCTGGCGTAAAGAACAGAAAAATACTTTTCAACATAATGCCATTGAAAATGATGAGCAAAGATAATATTTAGGTCTGAAATTACTATGCCACCCATAATAATTCTAGCAATAATAATGCTCTGAAACACGCTATCCATTGGTCAACAACAAGGCATTTATTTCATCTTGTAAGCCTTTGCATATCGATTTTTATAGATGTTGACTAAATCAGTGAATTTCAGGCAAGCTTTACTTCTCCCCCAAGGTAGCTGTATTTTTCTTGCTGTCTTAGTATGTAGTTATGTTTACGCGCTATTCAAACAAGCTTGGGCATTTGCTTTACCGTGTGCGCGCT
>NZ_JACGVS010000038.1:0-16843 GCF_014077345.1 Colwellia sp. BRX8-4 | reverse complement strand
CCTGAATCTACGAACGTCATCCTGAATCTACGAACGTCATCCTGAATCTACGAACGTCATCCTGAATTTATTTCAGGATCTTAACCCAGATACTGAAACGAGTTCAGCATGACGGGGAAAAAAAACCTTACCTATCGCCGTTATGAAACCACACACGTTATACTGAATCCACGAGCGTCATACTGAATCACGTACATTATCCCAAATCAGCGTATGTCATACTGAAACCACTACGTCATACTGAATCACGTACATTATCCCAAATCAGCGTACGTCATACTGAAACCACTACGTCATCCTGAATTTATTTCAGGATCTCAACCCAGATACTGAAACGAGTTCAGCATAACGGGAGGAAAATAACCTTACCTATCGTCGTCCTGAATCAATGAGCGTCATCCTGAATCCACGTACGTCATCCTGAATTTATTTCAGGATCTCAGCCCTGATACTGAAACGAATTCAGCATGACGGGGAAAAGCAACCTTATCTGTCGTCGTCCTAAATCCACAAACGTCATCCTGAATTTGTTTCAGGATCTGTATTCCACGGTAATATATCATTTATAAACTTGGGTTTATTGGTAAGTCTATTATAAAAACAGTACCTTTATCTTCAATACTCTCGACTTTAATTATTCCGGCGATACCTTCAACAAATTGCTTGGCCTCGAATACACCAATGCCCATACCCGCATTACCTTTAGTGGTATCAAAAGGTTTGAATAGTCGATTATTAATAAAGTCTGCCGACATACCGCAGCCATTATCAGAAATTTTAATGCCTATATGGTTTTCTATCTGAGTAAGCTCTACTTTAACCCAGCCATCTTTGCTTGTCGCTTCCTGTGCATTCTGTATTAAGTGATTGAGTACTGAATGAAACGTTTCATTATCAATAGCCATTTCACAATGGTTAATTTTATCAAAGGTCACCTTAGGCAACTCAATATTTCTCTGCTCTATTACACTGTTAATCACTGCTGAGATATCAACCAACTCACTATTAGATTGAGCTGCTTGCTTATTACGTAATTGCGAAAGCACTTTAGATAGGCGTTCTGTCGCTGACTCTACCGTTTCAAAAACATCAGCAATAAACTCTGGGTTATCCCGGTGCTTTTCTGCATTAGAGGTAATAAGTGCTAACTGAGCTTGAACATTTTTCAAATCATGCACTAAAAAGGCTGACATACGGTTAAAGGCATCAAACTGTTTTGATTCTGCTAATTTATCATTAGCTTCATGTAAAGAAACGAAATTTCCTAACTGTTTTGATATGGCAAACAGTAAATCTCTGTCTTCCCAATTTAATTGCTTAACTTCATTTTTTCCCGCTAAAATAAACATCCCATAGAATGCTTTACCGATAAAAATAGGGACTATAATTCTAATGCTCTTGGTATCAAATAACGATAAATCCAGAGATAAGCCAGGATAAACAGTTGGCGTTTGGCGATATTCTTCAACATCAATGATCCAACCTTGGCGCTGACAAAAAAGACTGCACTCTACCAGTTGCTGATTAAAGGTATCATCTAGAAGCAATTTTTCAGAATATTGAACACTGAAACGTTGACCTGTTACTTTTTTCAAAATAGCGCCAGCATAAGCATCTACTTTTGACATCATTATTTGAGTTGCCATTTGATAATGGCTTTCAGCATTGGTGGTTTCTATTTTTCCGATAAGGTTTAACCATTCATCTCGGTATTCGTATTTATTAGCAAAAAAGTTTTTTGCTATAAACACTTTTAATTTCCGGCGCAACGTCTCGGTAATCAATAAAGCGACTAATACCAAAGCACTTAACATTAGAAAGCCGATACTAACAACGCTGCCCCACTCTCCACCTATGTAGTTAATAACATAGCCAGCAAAGGCCATAACCAACAAATATATACCGGCAATCATCAACATTGAGCTATAAAAAACAACATGTCGAGAAACAAAAATTCTTACCGCACCATTACGAATCCGTCGAGTACTGATCAGTAATAAAGGCACAACAATAAAAGAGATAAAGCCACGACTAAACCAAAAATCAAAATCAATACCGTCAACCATAGTGGCTTGTGCATATAAAACAAAGTCAAAAATCGCAACGCTGGCTAATGCAATAACCATCGGCCAAATAGCCCAGCGAACTTGTGAATCAGCACTTCGGTATAACTGCTCCAGTAGCACTAAACTCCATAAATTAAGCACAATAAAAAGTAGGAATAAATATTCATAGGAATAATTCAATACGACACTTGCCAGCCAACAAGCAATCATTAATATGCTCCAAACTTTTGCATATTGACGAATATGTGAATTAGTGATGATCGCCCAAAAAGATCGTTGTTCTGTGTTACAAAGTAGAATTAACAATGACCAACAAGCTATTTTAAAACCGTCAGCAAGCATTGCCCATTGGAGACTAAAGCCTAACTTTATTTGTAAGGCAGCAACCCCATTAGCAATGACGGTTACTAATACTGAAACTAATACCCAGCGAGCTAGGCTTGTCTTATTTCGTGCCGCAAAAATGAGTAATGCAAAAACAAAGTATGCAGCACTCGCTAACGAATAACCAAAGAGCCCTAATGAATCCATAATATAAACTTCTTATTGAGTTTTTGTTTAATCGTTCTGCGCTGCATTTTCTTTAGTAAATATTTCAGTTAATACCGGTACCAGTAGAAAACTAGCAATCGCCGAAACGCATAATCCTGAAATGATCACTGTGCCTAATGGCTGCCATAAACCGCCGCCAAAAAGAGTGAGTGGTAATAAGCCGCCAATAGTCGTTAATGTTGTTAATAGTATTGGGGTAAAACGGGTGGCACTGGCATCGAGTATCGCTTGCTTTAAATTATTCGACTCAACAAAATTACGGTTCGCCGTATCAATTAATATAATGGCGTTATTCACCACAATACCAAACAAACTTATTAAACCTATAAATGCCATCATCGAAAATGATTGACCCGTAATATATAACCCTATAACTGAACCTGCCATTGCAAATGGAATTGAAGTAAATATTACCAGCGGTTGTAAAAACGATTTAAACTGTAAGACCAACACCGCAAATATACCAATAGCAGTAACTAGCATTATTTGTGCTAAACCTGAAAAGTTTTCTTGACGAGATTCTTCTTCTCCGCCCAAGGTATAGCTAACTCCCTCAGGCATTTCATATTGCGCTAAGTAGTCGATAACTTTGGTGGTTAACTCACTAACGGTATGATTTTTATCAACATCTGCAGATACCTTCGCCATACGTAACTTTTGATAATGATAGAACTCAGTACGACCTTTTTGCAGCTTGGTAGTAATAACTTGATTAAGCGGAATAGCTTCACCTAAACGGTTAGTGACATTAATATCAGCTAAACCGTCAACATCAGGGTTTTTACGGCGCACAACAATAGGATAGCTTTCACCATTATCATCATTAAATCGACCTACAGCCGTTCCAGAAAGTATTGTCTGTAAAGTAATATCAAGGGTATTGATATCAATGTTAGATAAGCCCGCTTTTTCATAATCAATATCAAGTAAGAGTTCGGTATTAGCAATGCCAATAGGATTATCAATGTTTATAATGCCTTTAGTGCTTGCCATCATATTTGAAAGATCATTAGCGACTTGCTCTAAATCAGACAGTGATTCGCCCATTAGTCGAACACTTATTGGTAGATCGGTAACCGGCCCTTGGGTAAATTCACTGACCGTAATTTTGGCTTGTTGCCACTTGCCAAACTCTTCACGAAGTTGACTAACAAAATCAGATACTCTTTGTGCATCATATTCACTTAATACAACAATGACCTGACCATAAGTTGCCACACCACGTTTAGGGATTTGATTATAATAAATACGCGGGTTTGCACTGCCGACATTTAAAGCAACTTTATCAACCAACTCATGCTTTTCAATAACCTCAGTCATTTTTTGCATGACTTTATCTGTATAGGTTAACGATGAGTTGGGCGGTGTTTCAACATCAAGCATAATCATTGGCTTTTCGGCTTTAGGGAAAAGACTCACTCCCACTTTACCAAATAATGACAACATACCCACCAAACAGACTACGGCAATAGCGATAACAATCCAGCGAACATTCATAAATCGTGACAGCCATTTAGCATAAACGTGCTCGGCAAATATATTGACGTAATGCTGAAGCGTTTTTATTTTAGTTTTATTTTCAGCTGTATTTTTTGCAAAAAAACGACTGGCTAATAGTGGTGTTAATGTCAGGGCGATTAATAAAGATGCTAGCAGTACTAAGACAACTGTTACCGGCATTGAACGAACAAAGTCCCCTGTGTTGCTGGCTAGCATTAACATAGGCAGAAACGCTAACATAGTGGTTACAGTACCGCTGGTTATTGCCCAACCTACTTTTGCCGTGCCCACTGCAGCAGCTTCAGCAAGATTTTTTGTTGTTTTCTTTTCTCTATGGATGCTTTCAGTAACCACTATCGCATTATCTACGAGTAAACCTAAAGCGATAATCAAACCAACAATAGACATTTGTTGTAAACCAAAGCCACTAAAGTCTAACCAACCTATTGCCACTAAAAAGGACAATGGAATAACGGCAATGACTACTAAAGATTCACGTAGTCCTAAAAATAACAGTGACATAATGCCGACGAGCACCAGTCCTTGCCACAGGTTGTCAAAAAAACCATTCACTCTCATTTCTACACTGTCGGCTTGCTTAAACAAAACATCAACTTTCATATTGTCGGGTAAGCTGTCAGTAAAGTTGGCGATTTCATTATCAATACTTTCAGTTAGGCCAAAAATATTGGTATTAGGTCGTTGTTCTATAGTGAGAAAAATAACTGGCTTATTATCATAATAAGCTAAATAGTTTGGTTCTAATCCTGAAAACTCCACTGTCGCTATGTCTTTTAAACGCAGTACAAAACTATCATCCGAGCGAATAACCGTTTCACCTAACTCAGCTAGTTGTCCAAAGTTACCACTGGCTTTTACATTAAAACGCCGAGAACTCGCGTCAACATAACCTGGGGTAATATTTACCGCACGTCCTTGTAAAATTGAGTTAATATCGGTAACAGATAAGCCGTAATGTTTTAGCTGTGCTAAATTAATGTCAATGGCGACAATTTGCTGAGGATAACCCCAAACATCAGCTTTTCGAACATCGTTAATCGCTTCTAAACGTTTTTCTAACTGTTTGGCATAAAACTCCATAACTTTATAATCTATTGGCTCACTCCATAGTGCCAATTGCATGATAGCAACACTTGTAGGCGTTGCTTTTAAAACGAGTAAATCATGAACACCTTCAGGTAGTGTTGGCTTTACTGTTGAAACCGCCTGCTTTACTTTGTTATAAGATGCCTCTGGATCTGTGCCGTACAGAAAAGTAATTTCAATACGTGCACCACCATTTTTGACTTGTGATTCTATTTTTTGAATGTTTTCTATATCAGAAAATTCTTCTTCGAGCGGATTAACCACTAAAGTTTCAATATCTGTTGGTGATGCGCCAGGGTAGATCACTTCAATTAAGGTGATGGGCATATCAAACTGTGGATCTTCTGAACGTGGCATTTGAAAGTAGGAAACAATACCGACGAGTACTAATAGCACCACTATTGTTAGGGTAAATTGTGCGTTTTTTATAGCGAGTTTAGGTAACAGCATAGTAATTACTTACCTAATTTAATATGTTGCCAGCCACTACTGACTATTTGTATGGGTTGATCATCAACTGAAGCAAACAAATACACAAATTGGTTATCTAAACGATAAATATCGTAATACTGATAAACTAGTTCTTGATTGTCTTTGACAATAACAACAGCTTGCCCTTTATCGTTAACAGAAATCAATGCTGATATCGGTAAGCGATAAACAAAGTTATCACTGGTGAAATCGATAATGATTTCGGCAATTTGCCCAGCAACAATCCCACTGTTCAGATTAATATTTGGTAGCAACACTTCAATGATAAACATATTACCCTTGGTGTTTGAAATTGCGGGTATTTTACTTACTTCGCCAATAACACTTCCAAGTGCCTGTAAAGAAACATTCACTTTTTGACCTAAACGCACTTGACTGACTTCGTTACCTGTTAAGGCAACTTTTACCACCCAATTTTGCTCTAAAGCGGCTATTTTTAGTACATTACTGCCTGGCGATTGTAGTTCATCTAGTTCAGTATAACGGTTTAATACCACGCCTGAAAATGGCGCAAAAATTTGTGCTTTTTCAAAATGATAAAAGGCAACTTGATAGTTAGCTCTGCTTATTTCAACACGAGTTAAGGCAAGATCAAGATCTTGTTCTGAACTTAATTTATTTTCGAGTAGTTTTTGTTGACGGTTAACTTCGCGCTTTGCTTGTAATAATTGCGCATAAGTAGCGTTTTTATTTTGCAGTAATTCTCGAGTGTCTAAAGATGCAATGAGCTGGTTTTTTTCAAAGTACTGCCCTTCATCAAAGGCTAACGTAGCTAAATACCCACTACTTTTAAATGACAAATTTAACGTTCTTTTAAAATCAAGTTTCCCTGTCCGTTTTATGGTATCGGCGTAGGGCTCAACAATGATCTGTTCAAAATCGTAACTCTGCGACAATGTCGATGATGATGCAAGAATTGTCATTCCTATCATCAAAAACCTAAAAAAACTATTCTGTGATTTCATATGTAATTCTATAACGCGTTAAATTAACTGATTTTATTATAGCCAATACTTTAGGGTTGTTGCTGAATAAAGTACATCTTTTTTCATTATTTTTGCTCAGCGCAATAAAGATGGATAGAATTCCCGCTTGTACCTAAAATAAAGACGACAAAGCTAGACAATTTTCACGATTAATTATAGTATTTGCCGCGCTTAACACAGCAAACCACCCGTAGCTCAGCTGGATAGAGTTCACGCCTCCGAAGCGTGAGGTCACAGGTTCAAGTCCTGTCGGGTGGACCACTTTTTTCCTATAAACAAAAAACACGTTAAATAAACAGCTTCATTTTTACAGTGACCACTTATCTATTTTACCACGTCACTCATTCGCTATAGTAAGCTGCTACTGCGGCTAAAAACGCTTCAATCTTATCTTTAGGAAGCGCATTGATACCAGCGGCAGCCGCACGTCCTCCACCTGTCGCAAACTGACTACAAATATCACCAGCACCTTGTTTATTCGCTAATGGCGCTCTTAAAGAAACCGTATAGGTGTTATCTGTATTTATTGTAAAAATAGCATGTGCTTTCTTTGGGTTTATATTGGCTAATTCATTGCCAAAAACACCACTTATTCTTCTGGCCCATGTTTCATCCGGTAATTCAAATGCGGTTAATAACGCTGTGTCATAAAATGCTTTGGTGTTAACGGCTTTTAAATGGTCTTGGTTATATAGTTTTTGCAAAATATAATAAGGAGAGTCTGCATCTTTAATTGCATCAAAAGGGCTTGAGTAAGCTAACAGTAATTCATATAACCTTGCCGGATGAAAATGCAAATCGTCAATATGCGAACCATAACCATTGTAGTTAATTAAGGTACCTAACGTTTCTAACTGCTCGCATTCGTTATCGTTTAAACCCGCTAAATTGGCTAACTTAGTCGCTTTAGCAATAAGATTATCCCCAAAAGTGGCACAAATTGCCCAATGATGAAACTTCCCAGCTAAAATCTTATCAACGATTAAAGCCGTACAAGTATTTGCATCTAAATCAATATGCGTTTGTAAATTTACATGTTCCGGAATGTCACCCGCACGGTGATGATCGATATAAGTTACATTGCCACCTTCAGCTAATAAGGTATTCATTGCGTCTTTATTTTTTTCCATTGAAATATCTAAAACGCGAATAACACTATCGTCTCTATTATTGCCTTGGGCATTTGTTATTTCAACGACCTGTTGCAGTAAAGCAATATCACGTTTAACGCCGGTAATTTTGACACTTACTGTCGGATTGGCTAATTGCAATTGCAGCAAGGCGATAATACCGTCGGCATCACCATTAAATACGTCATAATTCACAGATAAATCCTTTATTTTTAGTCTTTACAATTATTTTTTTCGATAAAGCCATGGGTAAAAACTATGATTTTATAATTTGTTTTTTTATTAAAGCGTCTATCACTAAATCAGCACATTGCTCAATAGACAAATGCGCTGTTTCGATATGTATTTCAGCAGCTTCAGGGGCTTCATAAGCCGAACTTATCCCGGTAAAATTAGCGATTTCACCCGCTCTTGCTTTTTTATACAAACCTTTAGGATCACGGCTTTCGCAAACATCTAAAGGCGTATCAATAAATACTTCTAAAAATAACGCGTCTTTGAGTAACGCTCTGGCTTGGTCTCTGTCTTTTTGAAAAGGGGAAATAAAGGCCGTTGATACAAGCAAACCTGCGTCTACAAATAACTTAGCTACTTCACCTATCCTGCGTATATTTTCAATACGGTCTTCGTCAGTGAACCCTAAATCGTTATTTAAACCGTGGCGAACATTGTCACCGTCAAGTAAATAACTGTGACAGCCACGTTCCAGTAATTTTTGCTCAACTGCATTGGCAACGGTAGATTTACCCGAACCACTTAGGCCGGTATACCATAGCAATACCGCTTTATGGCCCTTTAATTGAGACTTTTGCTCAGCAGTGACACTCTGTTGATGCCAAACCACATCTGACGATTTTTCTGTGTTGTTTTTTTCTATATAAGGACTTGCTGGGTTATTTTTTTTCATAATTCACATTTATCATTGGACGCTATTAATAGCTAAAAAGGGAAGAAATATAAAATACTACAAATCGCAGTAGTGCAATATATAACGCTAATGGGCACACCTATTTTTATAAAATCTATCAACTGGTATTGCCCGGCACTAAAGACCATTAAATTGGTTTGATACCCGTATGGGCTAATAAAACTAGCGCTGGCACCAAAGGCTACTGCCATAATAAAGGGAGTAATATTTACGCCATAGTTCAACGCTACACTATAAGCTATTGGGAATATTAGCGCTGCTGCGGCATTATTAGTGACCAACTCGGTTAATAATACCGTTAATAAAAATATAATAATTAAGGCGACGGTCGGCGTAATACTGCCCGACAAAGAAGTAATCGTTTCAAGAGACGTTAGTAATCCACTATTTATTAACGCACTGGCAAGCATTAGCGCAGTAGAAATAATCAGCCAAATTTGTATTGGAAAACGTCTAATCACTTCATCTTTTGACAAGCAATTCGATAATAAGAAAAAAGAAAATAGCACTAACATTCCTTTGAATAAAGAAATAATACCTAGTGCACTTAATGCTACGGTTAAGAAAAAACTTATAATAACAAAAGGTTCTTTTTTACCAGTAAGTTTTGATTCTGGCTCAACGCCATTGACAACAATAAAGTTTTTATCAACATTATTTCTGGCTTTAAAATCTTGGCCCGTTGCTAACACTAAGTAATCACCCGGACGAATGCTAACATCGCCAAGCTTACCTGTAACAGCTTGCCCGTCTCTTTTCATTGCTACCACAGCAGCGTCAAACTTAGCTCTAAAGCCAACGCCTTTTAATGTTTTATTAATGAGTACACTTTCAGAACGAACAAAGACTTCCGTTAAGTTGTCATCAGACAAGCCTTGTTTGTGTGCAAAAACAGTTAAACCATCAAACTGCTTAAGTTGGTTTACTTTAGTAACGTCACCATTAAAAATAAGCTTATCGTTGGCACTAATAACTTGGTCGGGAGAAACAGGGGTAATCGTTTGCCCAGCGCGAATTATTTCAATCAAAAATAAAGAGTCTAAATGTCTTAAAGCGTTTTCTTCTACGGTTTTGCCAATCAATGCCGAGTTAAGTTCTACTTTAGCATCTAATAAATATGAACTTTCTAGCGTTGAATTAATATCTGTTTCGGGGAGATATTTAGATAAAAACCACAGCGCACAGCCACAAGTAATAACGATAAAAACACCTACCGGGAAAAAATCAAAAAAGCCTAAGGCAGGTAGATCAGCATTTAAGACTAAACTGTTAACAATTAAGTTAGTAGACGTGCCAATTAAGGTTAGCGTACCGCCAAAAATAGCCGCATAAGACAAAGGTAATAATAATCGACTGGCAGAATGATAAGGGTTGTTGCGAATCGGCGCCAGCATGGTAGAGACAACGGCGGTATTATTTAACAAGGCTGAAGAAACAACCGTTAAACTAAAAAGCCTGATCCAGGTTTTGCCATAACTTGAGAATAAAACTTTGCTGGCGAGTATACGCAGTAAGCGGGTTTTTTCTAACGCTAAAGAACACAGTATTAACAAAATAAGCGTTATTAAGCCTTTATTAGACGTACTGGCTAACACAGCTTCATTTGAAACTTGTCCACTAATAATAAGGGCAATAAAAGTAAAGCCAAAAACCTTTCCAGGCTGCTTCTGAAACTTTAATAAACCTATAATTGTACTAATAAAAATTAATAGTACAAACGCTGCATCTATATTCAAATATATAAACCCTGTTAACTTTGAACAGCTAATCTTACGAAAAATTAGAGACAAATAATAACTAAGAGCAAAGCGGCTGAGTAAAAAAACTGAGATATTACTAGCTGTTTTTTACACGAACCTCATTGCCCTTAGTTTACATCTTTTAGCCTCGTTACTTTTTAGCTAAATTTTTAGCTCCCCAATGAGGAAAGTGCTTACAAACAAACGTATTAAGTTCAAGTTCGTAATCACTGTACTTTTTAGGCTGTCCTTTTTCCAATTGCGTCAGTTGTGAAGCTATCATGCCAGCGCCAACTGTTGCATTGGTCAAACGGTCAATAATAATAAAAGCACCTGTTTGACGGTTCTCTTGATAAGCATCAAACTGCACAGGTTCGTTTAACGTAAAGTTACAGCGCCCTATTTCATTCAAGGCTAAATGCTGTACGTCTTGCTTTTCCATCGTATTAACATTAACGCTATATTCTATTTTATCAACAGAGCCAAACGTAGCATGAGTGCCCACTTTAATAATGTATTCACGGTCTATTTGTAGTGCCGCTTCATCCATCCACACAACATCTGCACTAAAGGTATTAGAAGACGCGGGTTGCTCATGCGGTCGCACGATCATATCACCGCGACTAACATCTATCTCATCTTCAAGCGTCAGTGTTACAGCCATATCGGCATAAGCCGTTTCAAGTTCGCCATCAAAAGTTACTATCGACTTAATTTTACTTTGCTTACCTGAAGGTAGTGCAACAATAGTATCACCAACACGAATTTCACCTGAAGCGATCGTACCGGCAAATCCTCTAAAGTCTAAATTAGGACGATTAACGTATTGAACAGGAAAACGAAAAGCACTATTTTTTTCACCGCTAATTTGCACAGTATTCAATAACTTAAGCAAAGGTGAACCTGGGTACCAAGGCATATGCTCACTTTCGTTGACTACGTTATCGCCGCGTAAAGCTGAAATAGGCACAAAGCGAACATCTTCAATGTTTAATGATTTAGCAAACTCACGGTAATCACTTTTAATTTTTTGGTATGTCTTTTGGTCATAATCTACTGCATCCATTTTATTAATAGCAATAACCACATGCTTAATACCTAATAATGAACAGATATATGAATGACGTCGTGTTTGTACTTGCACGCCGTGACGCGCATCAATTAATATAATGGCTAAGTCACATGTAGAAGCACCCGTTGCCATATTACGTGTGTACTGCTCATGGCCTGGAGTATCGGCAATAATGAATTTACGTTGCTCTGTAGCAAAGTAACGATACGCAACATCTATAGTAATACCCTGTTCGCGTTCAGACTGTAAACCGTCAACGAGTAACGCTAAATCAAAATCACCATCTGTGGTATTAAACTTTTTAGAATCTTTTTCAATAGCAGCCATCTGATCTTCAAAAATCATTTTGCTATCAAAAAGTAAGCGGCCTATTAATGTCGACTTTCCGTCATCTACACTGCCACAGGTGATAAAACGCAGCATATCTTTGTTTTCATGCTGCTTTAAGTAACCTTCAATATCTGTTGCCAATAATGTTTGTTCAGTGTTCATTAAAAGTACCCTTCCATTTTTTTCTTTTCCATTGAACCGGCTGAATCATTATCAATGACTCGACCTTGTCGCTCAGAAGTGGTTGTTAAAAGCATTTCTTGAATAATTTCAGGCAATGTTGTTGCAGTCGATTCAATAGCGCCGGTAAGTGGGTAACAACCTAGCGTTCTAAAACGTACTGATTTCATTTCAGGCACTTCGCCCTCGTTTAATGGCATGCGTTCATCATCTACCATGATTAACGAGCCATCACGTTTAACAACAGGTCTTTTGGCTGCAAAATAAAGTGGAACCATTTCAATATTTTCTTGATAAATATACTGCCAAATATCAAGCTCGGTCCAATTAGACAATGGGAACACACGAATACTTTCGCCTTGATCAACTTTAGAGTTATAAATATTCCAAAGCTCTGGACGTTGGTTTTTCGGATCCCAACGATGATTTTTATCACGAAATGAGTAAACACGTTCTTTAGCACGAGACTTTTCTTCATCACGACGAGCACCACCAAAAGCGGCGTCAAAACCATGCATGTCTAATGCTTGTTTTAAACCTTGTGTTTTCATGATGTCGGTATGTTTTGCACTACCATGAGTAAACGGACCTACCCCCATAGCAAGCCCTTCAGGGTTTTTATGGACAATTAAATCGAAGTCATACTTTTCTGCTAGATTATTACGAAATTCAATCATTTCTTTGAATTTCCAATCCGTATCAACGTGCATTAATGGGAAGGGAATTTTACCCGGATAAAAAGCTTTACGCGCTAAATGCAAAAGAACAGAAGAATCTTTCCCGATTGAATACAACATAACAGGATTATCAAATTCAGCAGCAACTTCACGCATTATTTGAATTGATTCAGCTTCCAGTGCTTTTAAATGTGTTAATTTATTCTTATTCATATATGCCCTATTTTACATTTTTTATGTCAAAATCTTACAAAAAATTATATCAAACCAAAACGATATAGCGAAATAACTAAATAACTTAGGTTATAACTAGCTTGTAATAAACTGACTATAGAGAAGCTAAAGCTAACTTAGACAATTAAATTAAAACGACTTAAATAAGAGTAAAAGCACGATTATTACAAACGCTATGCGGGTATTATTAAATGTAGCTACCTTGCAATGATTATGGCGCTGAAGGAGTTATTCTGCAATTAAATATTTAGCTGATAATACGGATCTATTTTTCTATATTTAGCGTTATTATTGAGGATTTCTGGCAAAAAAAAACCGATAGACAAATCTATCGGTTTTTATTCAGATAACAGTTACTGGGATTAGTTACCGCCAGTACCACCTGTACCACCAGTACCGCCAGTACCGCCAGTAATATCGTCATCTAGATCAACAGAAGCTGCGATATCACCAGGATTGATTACGTCAGGAATATTTACAATACCGACAGCATTACCTGTATCGCCTGCAATAACTGATGCTAAATCTTTAATTGCTTGCGAAACTTTAGCTTGAACAGCATTAATTCTTGCCATTGCCGCTACTGAGTCAGCATCTAATGCTGCACCAGGGTTATTAATAATCGCTTTAGTAACTAGTTTAACAGCAGCGATATAAGTTTTAATTGCATCAGCAAGAGTTTCATCAGTGCCTGGCTCTAAACCTGAAAGCGAACCGTTAATAAGCGTTAACGTTGCTGCTATCATATCATCTGTTGATACATTTGCAGATACAGAAGCATCAACAATTACAACGTCAAAAATGTTAGTTTCAGATAAATCTAAACCTAAAGTAGCACCAATCACTCGAGAAGCATCTACTTGAAACGCTTCAAAAACTTCTGGGTCAGAAAGGTCGATATCTGCATCGTCTTCAATTACCGCTAAAATAGTTTCAGTTGCAAGTGTTGTTAATGCGTTAACTTCAGCAGAGATTGTACCGCTACCATCAGAATTACTCATTGTTGAAAGTTCTAAGCCCACTAATTGTGATGCTGGAACAACTCCACCTCTAACTACGTCACCACAAGCTGGAGCATCACAAATCATTGTAGTATCTTCGTCAGCACTTACGCGTACGAAAAAAGTACCTGTGATTGCTTCACCAGAAGCATCAGTTAATGAAAGTGTGTAATCACCATTTTCATCTGTTTGAGTGTTAGCTAGAGCAGTTTCTACATCTGAGCTATCAAAAACTTCAACTAAAGCGTTAGCTAATACACCTTTGATACCAGAACCTGATACATCTAATGTAGAAGGAGTTGGTGGAACCGGCGGCGCTTGGTTTGGCGCAAGAACAGTACCATCATCTTGGTAACATGCCGATAAAGTCAAAGAAATTGCCGCAGCAACTGTTGTAAGCATAATTTTATTCATTGTTAATCCCTGATTTGAAAGTAAAAAACCTAACATTCCTTGTTATATAGATAAACAACAGAATGATCTTTGTAGTAAATATTAGCATCGACATCACGCCTGATCAACAAAAAGAATAACAATAAAATAAATATTTAACGGCTGATTTGCATTATTAAAATCTTAAGCCTTTATTGCATTTTTATTACGGTGCCAGATGTTCAATAACTTAAATAAATCACCATGATACAAAAGTAACTTCACGATATAAGTTGATATACACTACTAAATAGCCAGTAACTAAATTCAATAGAGCTACTTTATAAATAGTAGCTGTAGCTGTTACTGAGTAAAATTACTGAGGATAATAAAGATAGTACAGATTAAAATAATAATGTTATTTTTTCTGTTAACAAGCCTAATTGGTCAAAAAGTTCAAACTGCTGGTGTGCCTTAGCCATTAATTTTTTCGCTTGCTTGTGTTGATAGCCGGCCTCGAAGTACCACAAGCCATTAATGAGATAACAACAAGCGAGATATGCACACACTTTTTCCTTATCAATCGTCGCATTAGTAAATTGCAGATAGTCTTGTATTAGAGTATCTATATCGTTAACACTGAATTCGTTAATCGCGATAAACATGGCGAGATCATATTCGGCTTCAGCTAAACAACTGCATTCGAAATCGACTAACCAAGCATGCTTTAGCGGATTTTCATTAGTAAACAAAACGCTTACACGAATGTTTTCATAATTAACATCGCCATGACAAAGTACTAGGTGATTATGCTTGGCTTGCGGAGGCGCTATTTTGCTGATTATTTTCTGTAGCGCGACATGCTGAGGCTGCGAGAGTTTACTATTGGAGGCTTGTTGATAAAGCAGTTCTTCAATGGCTAACACCGGATGATTTTCTGGCGGTGTTAACTGATGAGTTTTTACCATTAAGTACATCGCCACCGTAACTTTGTTATTAGCTACACTGACAGTTTGTTGCTTATAAAAATCGCTTAATGAATCACCGGTAATAAATTCGGTAACAAGCCATGATGCTGAATGATAAATGATAGCCGGTGCTAAACCCATATTTGCTGCTAATAAGTGACTGGCAATCTCGGCTTTTGCTGTTTGTTGATGGCCATTGAAAGACTTTACAAAAAAATTTTGCTCAGTAGTGTTTTTGTTAACCGTCACTTTAAAACATTGATGACTTTCACCCCCTGTTAATCGCTCAATTTTACAATCGCGATGAATAAAACAAGGTAAGGCTTTGATCTCTTCACAGCTGCTGTTACTTTTTTGGTTGATTAAAGCCACCACTCAACTACTCAGTCGCCGAGGCTACATTGCCTGCTGCTTGTTGATGACTCTTTTGATATTTGCTGTACCAAATTGCATAACCGACCATAGCCATGACTACATATAAGCCAAATAACACAGCGGTAGGTTGCAAGCCTTTTTCTAAATAGAGATAAATGGAAACAAAATCGATGACTATCCAGTATAACCAATTCTCTAAGACCTTTTTAGTGACTAAATAGGTCGCAAACACCGCAAATACCGTAGTTGCAGAATCTAAATAAGGGAAGTGTGTTGGCGTGTAATTGTCCATTAGCCAGCCAATAACCAAAGAGCAAGCAGTTAGTAAGACCACTACTTTGGTATGAAAGAGTAGCGACCAGCTTTGAATAGCCAATACTGTGCCTGTATGACTATTATTTGTTGCGTTATTTTGCGACGAAGAAACATGACGCCAGCAATACCAGCCAAAGATGGCCATCGCTAAATAATAAACCTGCAATAAGGCGTCCATCCATAAATAAACATCATAAAAAATAACGCTATAAATAATGGTACTCACGAGCGCTGCTGGCCAACACCAAATATTTTCTTTTGCCGCTAACACCACATAAAATAATGCTGAAATTACCGCTAATAATTCCCAGAGAGGCAAATGCGCAAAATAATTGACTGTTGCTGATAAAGATTCAACCATTAGCTTTCAGCTTCGACTTCTGAGCGATCACCGCCAATAAACTTACACACAAAAACAGCAGCATTTAAGGTTTGATGGACATGTTTTATTTCTGCCATGACATGACGGGTAGCTAAGTCGTAATCACCAAATACTTGTGTACTCATGCCATTAGTCACTACATTTAAGCCCGCTACATTACGAAGGCGCTTAATGAATGCCCAAATTTCAGTTTTAAACTTTTCTTCTGCTAGAGGGTACAAACTAATTTCTATAGATATTTTCATATTATTTCCTAATGGTATGCCACTTTTTCCAGTGAACAAAAAAAACCGTCATCCTGAACACCCCCCGTCATCCTGAACTTGTTTCAGGATCTCATTACTTGAAGCCACGAATACAGATACTGAAATAAATTCAGCATGACGACGTGTTACTTCATCATGACGGCATGTTAGTTCAGCATGACGACATGTTAG
>NZ_JACGVS010000089.1:0-251 GCF_014077345.1 Colwellia sp. BRX8-4 | reverse complement strand
AAATTAAATTAAATAAAACGTTGACATCGAAACTAGAGTGCGTAGAATACGCATCTCGCTTCAGGCAAGGCCTGCAGCAACGAAGCAAAGCGAATGAGATTTTGTTTCGGTTAACTCTTAGAGTTGACGTTCTTTAACAATTAGTTATCATGCAATTTGTGTGGACACTCACATTACATTGATTTTACATAGTCGGTTCTTAATTCTCTAACGAGAGGCAAGGAAAGACGTAAAACAGTTTAATAATGATG
>NZ_JACGVS010000085.1:0-259 GCF_014077345.1 Colwellia sp. BRX8-4 | reverse complement strand
TAGAGCGCACCCCTGATAAGGGTGAGGTCGGCAGTTCAAGTCTGCCCAGACCTACCAATTCATACACTGAATTGATTAATCTTCTTCATTAAAGAAAAGACCAAATTAAGGTTTACTTTCGTCATACTGAATGTTTTTCAGTGTTTTGTGAGTGAATATTAATTTGGTTTTTTAAACCACGTTTTTAACCGAATGCGCGTTAAGAATGAGTTCTTTAACAATCTGGAAAGCTGATATAAATAAGATATTTATAAAGCAA
>NZ_JACGVS010000036.1:0-19207 GCF_014077345.1 Colwellia sp. BRX8-4 | reverse complement strand
AGTGAAACGCAGTAGCGCCGATGGTAGTGTGGGAGTTCCCATGTGAGAGTAGGACATTGCTAGGCTTCCAATTAGAAAAACCCGTAGCTGATGCTACGGGTTTTTTGCTTTCTGGCGTTTAAAAAAGACAAAACCCATAACTAGCATGCACTAATAACAAAAGTAGTGTGACTTATGTTTCGACATGCCCATGTGAGAATAGGACATTGCTAAGCTCCTATTTAGGTCGCTCTTTGCCATCCTTGGCAACGCGACATTAGTATATCCATACACGTCAAAAACCCGTTACTAACGTAACGGGTTTTTTGCTTTCTGGCGTTTGAAAATACACCATTTATAACTAATTGAGCAGTAGCGCCAACGGTAGTGTGACTTATGTCCGACATGCCCATGTGAGAGTAGGACATTCTCCGCTTCTAATTAGGTCGCTCTTTGCCATCCTTGGCAACGCGACATTAGTATATCCCTACACGTCAGAAACTCGTAGCTGATGCTACGGGTTTTTTGCTTTCTGATGTTTGAAAATAGAGGTTAAATTTTCATGAAAATAATAATTTAATAATTAAGCTCTTAGCAACAAGGCGTGTTTATTAGCTAGGTAACTCAGAGGTTAGTACCCAATAGTAATTTAGCTCTTTCATTTTATTGACGAAATCATCAAATTTTAAAGGCTTAGTAATATAGCCACTAGCACCTAAGCTATAACATTCCTCTATTTCGGGTGCAGTGCTTGACGTACTTATCATCACCACAGGAATACCAGACAGGGCTGGATCGGCTTTGATTATTTTTAACGTTTCTATACCGCCTTGTCTTGGCATTCTAATATCGAGAAAGATAATATCTGGACGTGTAAATTGACTACTATCTTCAAAGGGGGCTTCATTTCTCAAGTAAGCAACCGCTTGTTCTCCATCCATAACATGCGCGATTGTATTTTTAATATTAAAATCACTAAAAGCATCCATCATCAGTTCTGCATGATCAATATTGTCTTCAACCATTAAGGCTGAAATTGCTTTAAGATTATCCATAATTTTTCCCTGTCTGTTTAGCGATACTAAAACGATTTAACCAGCTTGTTTAGCTATTACTTTGACTTTCTTAAACTTCAAGGTAAATAAACTTCCTACACCTAATGCAGATTTCGCTTCTATACTGCCTCTATGATGTTCAATAATGCGTTTAACAATACTTAAGCCTAATCCTGAGCCTGAGAATTTTTTACCATTAACTAGTCGGTTAAACGGCGAGAATATTTTATCAACGTGTATTGGATTGAAACCGATACCATTGTCTTGCAATGATACTTCAATATAATTACCGGTATCGTTCATGACTATGTCGATAATTGGTAAGTTATTATTAAATTTTATGCTGTTAGCAATTAGATTTTGAAACAAGAGTTGTAACAAAGCCATGTTACCTGAGATATTAGCCAGCTCATCCGGTATATTCACTTTAAAATCAGCTTTTATTGTATCTTTAAGTGAGGTTACCGCTTTAGTAATAACCAGCTTTAAGTTAACTGTTTCGAATACTTGATTTGCATAGCCTACAGATAAGTAACTTTGTAAGTCTGATACTAAGCTATGTACATCCGTCGTACTTTTCTCAAGGTAGTCGAACCATTTTAATTCATTGGGTGTACAGTCTATCCTTGAGGTTAAATCGGCTTTTAATGCCTTAGATACTCCCATAATACGACTAATATGACCATTGAAATCATGAGATAAGCTAGCACAAAATGCTTGCATGTCTTGATTATATCCAGCAAATTCTTGTTGGTGCCTAAATCTCTCGATAGCATAACAACATGTTTTATATAGTAATTGCGGTGTTAATTCGTCTTTGGATAAATAGTCTTGAACACCTTTGTTGAGCAATGATTGTGCAATTTCAATACTATTTACTGAAGTTAATATCACCATTGGCAAGGGATTAGTTTGTAAACTTAACCACAGTACAGTTTCGCTTATAGTTGAATCAGGAAGTTGTAAGTCACATAGACATATATCAAAGTGTTCCGAGGAAAGTCTTGCAGCACCTGTTGATAAAGTTTCTGACCTTACGACATGAGCATGTATTTCTGTGATGGACGCGAAAGCATCTTCAATAATCTCAAAATGATCAGGGTTGTCCTCTATTACCATTACTTTCATGATATGTGTTCTCCTATGTCATTAATGAAATGCGAATACATCCATGAAAATTAGACATTATCAACTTAGGTTGCTAATGTAAATGTGTATCAATTGTATTGTTGATTTTCACAAATGGTTATGGATTGCCTTGTGTTTAAAAGCAGATGTTCATACCAGGATGGGTATTAAATGAGAATTTTAATTGTTGATGACGATGAAATTGATAGTGCGCTGGTAAAAAGAGCGTTGAGTACATCTTTACAAAATAGTTACGAAGTGAAAGAGGCTGACTCTGTCGCCAAAGGTCTTGCCTTAATTGAAGCAGAAACCTTTGATGTTATTTTACTTGATTATCATATGCCTGAAGTTAATGGTATTGAAATGATTATCGACATTCGCTCTCGCCCTAATCTTGGCAATACCGCTATTATTGTTATCAGTGCAGCACAATACAGTTCAATTGCGTTGAACTGTATTGAAGCTGGAGCACAAGACTTTATCACTAAAATTGACATTTCATATGTCAAACTCCATCAAGCGATTATACATTCGAAGAAACGCTTTGAAATGGAGCAGCGAATGCATGAAAGCTACTTAGCTTTAAAAAACATGGCTGAAACAGATCAACTAACGGGTCTACATAATCGCTATTATTTTGATGAAACCCTTAAGTTTATGATCGCTAACAGTGACCGTTCAAAACTATCTGTCGGTATGCTAGCCTTAGATTTAGACGACTTTAAACATGTTAATGACTCACTAGGACATCATGCAGGAGATCAATTACTGGTCGATTTGGTTGGCAGAGTTAAAGAATGCTTAAGGATCAATGATGGTTTCGCTCGACTAGGTGGCGACGAATTTGCTATTACCTTAGCCAATGTCCATTCTGTTGAAGAAGTTAACATGATCGCCAATCGTATTTTAACTTCATTTCAAAAGCCATTTTTAATCGAAGGCCATCGTATTAAGTGTACTATTAGCATGGGGGCTGCCTTATACCCAAACGATGCGGATAGCCGAGTACAATTGGTAAAGTGCGCTGACATCGCGATGTACAGAGCAAAACAAAATGGTAAAAACGCTTTAAGATTCTATGAATCTCATTATCAAAATGAATTTAATCGCCGTTTTTTGATTCAAAGTGAAATGACGGAAATCCTGCGTAAATCATCGTTTAGACTATTTTATCAACCGGTATTTTGTGCACATAACGATCAAATTACCGGGGTTGAAGCCCTTATTAGATGGCCTGATTCAGCGAAGTCATATACGCCTGATGAATTTATTCCTGTTGCTGAAGAAACACGATTGATTCATGATCTCGGTCAATGGGTACTTACCACCGCGTTAACTGACTTAGCATCATGGCAAAGACGATTTGCCGATAATTTCTCTATGGCCATCAATATCTCAGCCTTACAATTGCAAGATCCTCAATTACCTAAAAAAATAAAAGATGAAACGGCACGGCACGGAGTCTTACCTAGTACCATCATCTTAGAAATCACTGAAACAGCACTTTTAGAAGACGATGAAGTTACGCGAGCAACACTTCATTCATTATCATCTCATGGTTTTCAAATAGCATTAGATGATTTTGGTATGGGGTTTTCTTCTATTGCTCATTTAAATAACTTCCCTATTGATATCGTTAAACTCGATAAGTCGTTACAAAACAAGGAGCCAAACGTTAACAATAAAAAAAGCTTGCTTGAAGCCGTTACTATTATGCTTAAGCTTCTTGATTTCATTGTTGTTGCTGAAGGTATAGAAACAGAGAGTCAATTATTAGTTTGTCATGAACTTAAAATAGATAAGATACAAGGTTATTTATTGGGTAAGCCTATGCCAGCACCTATGTTAGAAGAAAAGTTGCTTGCACAGAGCGCATAACTTAATGGTTTTATATATCACTTAATCCTTAGGTATAAATTGATATAAGTGGAGCGAGAAATCGATGATATCAGCTTTAATACCCGAGAATGAACTCGCTCGTTTGGCAGCATTAGATGAGTATAATATTTTAGATACGCCATCTGAGCTAGCCTATGATCAGCTAACCGAGCTTGTCTCCAGTGTCTGTGGTACTCCTATTGTGCTAATTTCTTTTATCGACGAAAAGCGACAATGGTTTAAGTCTCATTTTGGACTTGAAGTAGAAGAGACTCCCCGCGACATTGCCTTTTGTGCGCATGCTATTCATCAGGATGATGTCTTTGAAATACAAGACAGTCGTAAAGATAAGCGTTTTCATGATAACCCTTTAGTAACCGGACCCGCTCAAGTTATTTTTTATGCAGGTGCTCCATTGATAACACCTGAAGGTCTAAGGCTGGGGACTTTATGTGCCATCGACAACAAACCGTCACAATTGACCGATATTCAAAAAAAACAGTTAACCATTATTGCTCAGCAAGTTGTTGCCCATTTAGAGCTCAAGAAAGTGGCAGGTATCAAAGATAATCTTGTTTCGAAGTCACTGTCATTAACGAGTAACTTAGTGGCAAAAAATAAGGAACTTGAACAGTTTGTTTTTGCGGTATCACATGACTTGAAATCACCTTTGGTCACTATTAATGGCTTTACGTCTACGTTAGCGAAAGAGTTATTGGCTCACACTACTGAAAAACAGCAGCACCGTTTTAGCAGAATCCTTAAAAATGTTAAGCATATGGAGGATCTGCTGACTAATTTACTTGAGCTTTCTAGAGTCATGAAAGGGGATATCACTAAAGAACCTTATGATGTAACTGGCCAGATTGAAAAAAGTTGGCAGAGATTGTTAACTAAGAACAGAATATTGAACGCTGAGCTTATATTAACTAAACCCTTACACTCCATTTTGACTCATCAGCCACTTTTTTCACAATGTATCGATAACTTATTAAAAAATGCCTTGCAATATCGGAGTGTTGAGCGGAATCTACAAGTAAAAATTCATACTGAAGTATCAGATACAGCGATTTCTTTATTTATCCGCGACAATGGTTTAGGTATCGAAAAGAAAGATCACGCACGTGTTTTTGATGTTTTTGAGCAGATTGTTGAAGGTGATGGAACTGGAATTGGCTTGACTATTGTTAAGGCCGTAATGGAAAAACACAGCGGTTTAGTGACTCTAGCCTCTGGATTAGATCAAGGATGTTGTTTTGAATTGCATTTTCCAAAAATATAAATATAAATATAATCCACTAAATAATCCACATTAGGAATACCCATGAACGAATGGTTACAGCAATTTGCTAACCCCAATTTTATGCCGCACGGACATTGCTACCTTTGGCGACCTGATATCTTATGGACCCATGTTATTTCTGATATCACTATAGGTGTAGCCTATTATCTGATCACTATTATTTTGGGTATATTACTCTACAAGAGAAAAGAAAGTGTGCCATATAAAGATATATTTGCCTTATTTATGGCGTTTATTTTCTTTTGTGGTACCACCCATTTTGTCGCTATTTATGTAACTTGGTACCCCGCTTATGAGTACCAAGGCTGGATAAAAGCCTTAACCGCTTTTACTTCTATTTTGACTGCCATTGTTTTAGCACCAAAATTACCCGATCTTATTCAATTACCGGGTGTCGAAATTAAATATCATAAGGCACTTAAGGAAGTTGAGGCGTTAAAACATAAAAATGCCCAAATGAGTTCAGTTTATTCTGCAACACTCGACCGAGAAGAACGCGTCATCGAATTAAAAAAAGAAGTTAATTCCCTAATGGTCGAACTTAAGCGAGAGCACGTCTACGATGTTTAACTTCGCCACCTTGTCTATATTAAATTTTTATTGCACATTCGCTTTTATGTGGGATATCGATGAATTCTAAGAATTCGGTATTAACTGCGCTACTATTATTCTTCATCACACTAGAAGTACTTATTGCACTCGATTACAAATCGAAACAAAAAGACATGCGTGAGCAACGTGTTTCGGTATATTCGGCTATTATCGAAATGCAAAGTCAGATTGGTTATGTTGGTTTAATACATAATTTTAAAAATGCGATCTTACGGCCCAATGAACCGCACTATCGGGCTGATGCTTTTGAAAACTACCGTAAAGCAAACATCCAATTAGATAAACTAGAAGTACAAGGCGCGTTAATTCTCGGGCAACTTAACATGTTAGCGGTAAGAGACATGCTGGTGGCTTATAAGGAAAGGTTATCTTTGTTACCAGCCTTAACTGAAAAAAATATGAGCATAAGTGAAGTTGATAATTATTTGCGTTATGACGATGAGCCTTCTCATATTGAAATAAAAGTTGTTGCAGATAAGATTGCGATTTTACTTGAAGATAAGATGTCAGACTTACTTCATCACAGCCTTAAATCTGGCTTTATTGTGCTAGTTGCTTTGTTATTGACCTTAGTCGTCATTATACGTTTTTTCTTTAAAGATCAGCAAAAGGCACTCGCGCAAAGTACTATGTTAAACATCAAGATGGAAGGGCATAAAGTTGATATGGCTCGTTCGCAAGCCATCTTATTGAGTATGATGGAAGATGTTGAAAAAGAAAGACGCCAAGCGATTAAACTCAACAAGAAATTAGTTAATAAGAACAAAGAGATGGAACAGTTTATCTATACAGTTTCACACGATCTAAAATCGCCATTAGTCACCATTTCCGCTTTTAGTCATAAATTACAATTAGAAATTGTTGATAAGTTGACCGAAAAGCAAGCATATCGGCTGAGTCGCATCATCGAAAATGTTGATAACATGGAGAGGGTATTAACCGATTTACTTGATTTATCTCGTATTGTTCAACAAGCGATCGAAACCTCTGCGATTAATGTTAAGCAAGTAGTAGAACAACAAAGTGCCGTATTAGAAGAGGGACTTCTCAAAGCCAATGCTACTATTAACTTAGCTGACAATTTACATACCATAAATGCCAATGAACGCTTGATGTCCGAGGGGGTACTGAATTTACTTAGCAATGCTATACGCTATCGAGATCCAGCGACTCCTTTGCTTATTGACATATTTACCAGCCAAACAAAATTATCAACAACAATTCATGTAAGGGACAACGGTATAGGTATCGACTCAAAATACCATAAGTTAATTTTTGGTATCTTTGAAAAGCTTTCCGCAACAAAAGGTACTGGCGTTGGCTTAAAGATTGTTAAAACAATAATGGATAAGCATAACGGCAAGGTGCTACTTACTTCGGCACTGGGCGAAGGATGTTGTTTTTCTCTTGAATTTCCTAACGATGTCAAAGGTAATCATAAAACAGTGAATTAACACTGATAACAGATTCAAGATATTGCTCACACTAATTTTAGTGGGTTATTATTTATCTAATATCATTTATTTTTTTACTAAAAAGCCGCGTTTACTTATCAAGTAAACGCGGCTTTATTTTTTGGGTAGATAATATTACTTTTTCTTTTTACCAAATGGTTGCTTTGGCTTTCTATCATCAAACTGGTTTTCAGAGAAACGTGTTAAGCCTTGCTTACTTTTCTCAGCAGCAGAGCTTGTTGACGGCTTCTTGCCATAAGCTGTCTTAGTCGTTACTGGCTTTTTGCCAAAGGTGGTTTTATTGCCTTTAGCATTATTTTTTCCTTTACCGTTATTCTTATAGTGTTGCTGCTCTTTCTCGCCACGGGTTTCGTTGGGTACCAGACAGCCCGGTTTCGAACCAATTAGCGTTTTTCCTAAGCCCATTTTAGTAAAAGCTTGGCGAAGCATCGGCCAGTTAGCCGGATCATGATAACGTAATATAGCTTTATGTAAGCGACGCTGAATAGTGCCTTTAGGTACGGCGACACTCTTGCTGTTTTTATTTACATTTCGCAGTGAATCTATTTCAGTGTGGTACAAAGTGGTGGCATTGGCTAAAGGTGATGGATAAAAGTTTTGAACTTGGTCTAATTTAAAATCATTACTTTTTAACCAAAGTGCTAAGTTAACCATATCACGATCTGTTGTGCCTGGATGTGCAGAAATAAAGTATGGAATTAAATATTGTTTTTTACCGGCTAACTTAGAGTAATGATCAAACATTTCTTTAAATTTATCATAGCTGCCCATACCTGGCTTCATCATGCTATTTAAAGGACCTTCTTCAGTATGCTCTGGGGCTATTTTTAAGTAACCTCCAACATGATGTGTCGCTAGTTCTTTGACATATTCTGGATCTTGAATCGCTAAATCGTACCTAACGCCTGATGCGATTAATACTTTTTTGATGCCAGGTATTTTTCTTGCAGCACGATATAGCTCAATAGTAGGTGTATGATCTGTATCTAAATGACCACATATTGTGGGCCATACACAAGAGGGTTTACGACAGGTTGCCTCAGCTTTTTCGCTTTTACAATTTAGCTGATACATATTGGCGGTAGGACCACCCAAGTCAGATATTACACCGGTAAATCCTGGTACTTTTAGTTGAATATCTTTTATTTCATTGAGTATCGATTCTTGTGAACGACTCTGAATAATTCTGCCTTCATGCTCTGTTATCGAACAAAAAGTACATCCACCAAAACAACCACGCATGATGTTAACTGACGTTTTTATCATGTCATAGGCAGGGATTTTTGCATCACCGTAACTTGGGTGCGGTACTCGGGCATAAGGTAAGCCAAATACACCATCCATTTCACTTTCTGTTAAGGGGGTTGCGGGTGGATTTAACCAAATAAGTCTGCTGCCATGACGCTGTACTAGAGGTTTAGCAGAAGTAGGGTTTACTTCCTGGTGAAAAATACGTGAAGCATGGGCATACAATACTTTATTATCACGTACTTGTTCGAAAGTAGGTAAGTTAATATAAGTCGTTTCCCAAGGCTTCTTTTTATCGGCCCAAGATTTATTTTTATGTTGCTCTGCCCGATGCGGTGTCAGTTCAATCACTTGTGCTGTTTTGGTTATATCAGTGTCGGTGTTTTTAGCCGCAGCATCTGCTTCTGCACTGTTCTCAGAACAATCAGTAGAGGTGATTTCTTGATAAGGACTGATTATTGGGTCTATTTTACCGGGTTTATCTATCGAACGAGAGTCGATACCTTTCCAGTTGGGTAATACTTGGTTAGCAAGAAAAGCACTACCCCGAACATCGGTGATATTTTTAACTTCCTCACCATTTGCAATACGGTGGGCAATTTCAATTAAGGGGCGTTCGGCATTACCGTAGACGAGAATATCTGCTTTTGAATCAAATAATACCGATTGACGTACTTTATCTGTCCAGTAATCGTAGTGGGCAATGCGACGTAAGCTTGCTTCGATGCCGCCAATAATTACCGGCACACCTTTATAAGCTTCTTTACAGCGCTGAGTATATGCAGCTACTGCTCTGTCTGGACGTTTTCCGCCTTCATCGTTTGGCGTGTAGGCATCGTCATGACGCATACGACGTTCAGCGGTATAACGATTGATCATTGAATCCATATTTCCGGCTGTAACGCCAAAAAATAGATTAGGTTGTCCTAACTCCATAAAGGCATCTTTGGTATGCCATGCAGGTTGAGCGATAATACCAACACGAAACCCTTGCGACTCTAACATCCGACCAATAATTGCCATTCCAAAACTTGGATGGTCAACATAAGCATCGCCAGTTACTAAAATAATATCACAAGAATCCCAACCTAGGGTGTCCATCTCACTTCGAGACATAGGTAAAAACGGCGCTGTTCCATAGCATTCAGCCCAGTATTTTGGGTATTCGAACAATGAGGTTTTTACTTGTGTGAGCATAATTTGGCCTAGGATTGTGTAAGTAAGATTTTATTGTCGCTGGTCAATACAAAAAACAATAATTTGTTGTATAGAACAAGGCGCGCGATTATAGCAAATTATCATTTTAATTGTATCCTTTATTGATGCATGGGCATGATTTAAAAAGCCTCCTTACATTATGACGCAACTTTATTGCGGTTGGTCGCATAAGATTACACTTTGCCGCCAGTTAAATTTACTATTTGATTGTATAAATTTATCGGGTTGAGTATAACTAACTATCTGATGTCCACTCTCAAAATTCACGATTAAAATAAGTCTCTTACCTATGAAAATAAAAATATTAACCGCTGCTATAAGTTTATCTTTAGTTGCCTGTGTAACAACAACGGCTGATCAATCGGCTGAAAACATTTTAGATGATAACTACAGCAATAAATCTGTGGCGGTCGCTAAAGAAGTAAAGACAATCGCTATTGCTAAAGCCGTTGCCCCAAAAGAGTCTACGTCAGCAAATAACGACTTATTAATCACCTTAGAACAAATTATGTCTGACCCAGATTGGATGGGGCGTTCACCACAAAGTTGGTATTGGGGTGATGATAATCAGACTATTTTCTACAAACAAAAACGTGCGGGTAGTCCACTAAGTGATTTATACCGCCAAGCGACGTTGGACAAGGAAGCAGAAAAAGTTAAATTAGCGCAAATGCATGTGGTCAGTGATAGAAATGCACAGCGAAATAAAGCCAATACGCATGAAGTTTACACTTTTGAAGGCAATGTTTTTGTTAAAGAGCTGGCGAGTTTAGATGTTCAACAACTGACTTATACGTCAGCTTATGAATATTCAACGATGTTTTTAAATAATGGTAATGTCGCTTACCGAGTTGGCAACAAATTTTTTGAACATGACTTATCCAGTAATAAAATTATTGAATTAGCTAATTTACAATTAAAAAAAGATCCTAAAGACAGTGAGGAGAGTCAGAGCTATATTGCCAGTGAACAACATGACTTAATCGCTTATGTTGCCTTGAAAAAAAGAAATAGCGAACTGCGAAAGAATCAACAAGAAAAACTCAAAGCGCAAAACGCTACACTGACTAAGAGTGACTTCTATTTAGGGGATAATAAACGTATCAATCACGCGAGTCTATCGCCCAACGGTGATAAGCTTATTGTCAGTATTAGTAGCGGTGAATCAAGCCAAGCTGATAGTGATATTATGCCTAACTATATTGCCGATGATGGTCATATAAAAGCGGAAAAGGTCCGTCAGCGTGTTGCTGATAATCGTCAATATAATGATGAGCTTTTTTTACTTGATTTAAAGTCAGGTCAACAATTCCCGCTTTCTTACGACGTTTTACCCGGCGCTGATGAAGATGTACTTGCCAGTGTAAAAACTGAGAACTATCAACGTGAAGGTAAGGTTTATCAGTCGCAAAAATCACCCCGTAATATTCATGTTATGCAAGCTAACTCCCCTATTCAATGGCACGAAAACGGTAAACAAGTTGCAGTATTACTAGAAGCATGGGACAACAAAGACCGTTGGTTAACAACAGTTAATTTAATGGAGAATAAGCTAGAGAGCCAACATCGCTTACATGATGATGCTTGGATCAACTGGAGCTTTAATGAGTTTGGTTGGTTAAAAGGTGACAATACCTTGTACTACCTCTCAGAAGAAACTGGCTATTCTCATCTTTACAGTAAAAACTTAGCAGGTAAAGCCAAACAACTCACCCGTGGTCAATTTGAAATCAGTGATGTGAGCCTAACGCAAGATAAGTCGCGTTTTGTCTTTAAAGCGAATAAAAAACACCCTGGTATTTACGAAATCTATCAAGTAGATATAAAATCTGGTCAGTTTAGTGCTTTAACTGATTTAGGCGGTATGAATGACTATGCATTAAGCCCAGATGATTCAACTTTATTAATTGAACATTCAACAGTAGCCATGCCTCCAGAGCTTTATGTAAAAGCACTTAAAGATGATGCTACGGCGATACGCTTAACTCATACGGTCTCTGAAAAATTCTTAAGTATGCCTTGGACTGCGCCAAGTGTGGTTGCTGTGCCTTCTTCGTATCAAGATGAACCTGTTTATTCTCGTGTTTATTTACCAAAAGACTATGATAAAACGGCTGATAAAAATCGTGCGGTAATGTTTAGTCATGGCGCTGGCTATCTACAAAACTCACATTTAGGTTGGTCTGGGTATTTTAGAGAATACATGTTCCATAGTATGTTAGTGCAACAAGGTTATGTCGTTATTGATATGGATTATCGTGCTTCTGCAGGATACGGGCGCGATTGGCGAACAGCTATCTATCGCCACATGGGCAAACCTGAAGTACAAGATATGCGTGATGGCGTAAACTGGTTAGTTGATAATGCTAATGTCGACCGTCAACGTATTGGTACTTATGGCGGTTCATATGGCGGCTTTCTAACCTTAATGTCTATGTTCACTCAGCCTGATTTATTTCAGTCAGGTTCGGCACTGCGCTTAGTCTCTGACTGGGCCTATTATAATCATGGTTATACCTCAAATATTTTGAACACCCCTGGCGATGACGCTATTGCTTATGAGAGAAGTTCACCTATTTATTTTGCTGAGGGATTAGAAAAACCCTTATTAATTAATGCGCCAATGGTCGACGATAATGTCTTTTTTCAAGATACCGTACGTTTAGTGCAACGTTTGATTGAGTTAGAAAAGCAAAACTTCGAAACGGCTATTTATCCAGTCGAACCTCATGGTTTTGTCCAACCAAGTTCTTGGTTAAATGAATATCGACGTATCTATAAGTTATTTGAAAACACCTTGTAACTTATGTAAAGCTTGCAAGACTAAAGGGTTACCTTTCTTATGAATTAAGAGCGGTAACCTTTTTTTTTGACGAAGAAAAGAACGACACTCTACTCAGTGAAATAAAATGGTTACAGAAAGATGAAACTAATATTTGTGATGTTATTTTATCTCGATTTTATTGTAAATGCTCAGGCTAAAGCGGTTGTAAAGTCAGTTTGGGGAGCATAACTATTTCCCTTATGCCATTATCGAAAAGGGAAGATTAGAGTCAAGTATCATAAAAGATATTCATGATGCTATTACTGAAAAATTGAGCAGTCTGAGCAATATAAAATTTCAAGCTCAGTGATAAGTGAGCATAATATCCTTAGCGCACTTTCAGCTAATTCTAATATATCGATAAAACAATATAGTAAGACATTAATCGCGTTGAAAAAAGCAGGTGTTATCGACGATTTTTTAAGAAAAATAAGTCTTTACCTTAATGTTTTTTTTAGTGAAAATGATTTGATAGCCATTAAAAATAATATGGCAAGCACACCACCTAATGCCCCCCATAAATGAGCATTTATTGCTACATTAGCGCCAATCAAGTCAGCGACGTCTTCACTTGCGCCATAATATTGTTCGTGGGCTATCTTTAAAATTACTCCAATAAGTAATAAGTAACCGGTGCGCTCTTTTGCTTTTATATCCTCAATAGCGCCCCAAATAAACAAGCCATGTAAAATACCGGATAAACCCACGTATTGTTCAATGTTTGGCGAAAACCAATGGATGCCAGCAGCACAAATAACAGCACTTATCATAAACACAATCAGATAACTTTTAATGGTGTAGAAATGACCATGTAAAGCCCACAACATAATAACCGCTGCACTATTCAACAGGAAATGGGCACCATTGGTGTGAAAAAAATGTCCGCTAAATACCCGCCAAACTTCGCCTTGTGTGACTAAACTGCGTTGATAAACAAAAAAACCACTTAAACTACTATCAAATATAAAAGCAACCAGTGAAATAATCAGAACTATGGCGGGAACCGTTACTTGTTGAACAGAAATTGGAAAAGCAGAAAGTGACAATCGCATTAAAATAGGCTTATAAACAAAGAGTAAAATATATTTTACTGCATTTTAGATGTTTTTTATATTGAAAATATTCTTAACGTTTAATGGTGAACAGCGTAGACTCATCGTTAATAATTATCTGTTAAGCCCAAATTAATGTCCCGAGCATACTGCTTACAATGCGAACGTCCTGAAAAATCTTGTCTATGTCATTTAGTCACATCGGTTGATAATGATATTCATATCGTGATTTTACAACATCCATTAGAAGTTAAACAAAGTAAAGGCAGTGTAACCTTATTACATCAGTCATTAAAAAATAGCCAAGTTATTGTGGGTGAAAATTTTACTGACAATATTGAAGTACAAAGACTATTAGAGCATTATCATCAACAATGTGCTGTTTTATATCCGGCTAATGATGCCGTTGTTTTAAGTGTCAATAATAGTAATATAACAACACCTAAGTGTTTGTTTATCTTAGACGGCACTTGGAAAAAAGCGTATAAAATGTTTATGAGCAACACTTGGCTGCAACAACTGCCGCATTTTACCTTGGAGAATGATATTGTTGGACAATATCAAATTCGAAAAACAACTAAAAAGCACGCTCTGTCATCACTAGAGGCTTGTTGCTATGCGCTTAGTGTTTTAGAACACCAACGTGATGGAGAAAATAAGTATCAAGCAGTATTGGCAAGCTTTGTAGAATTTAATCATTTTCAGTTATCGTTTAACCCAAACTAGTTTATGTGTTTTTAAGGAAAACTATGTCTCGAATCCCACTATTTCAGCGTTTAAGTATGGTAACGCTATCACTGGTACTTACCTTTACTAGTCAAGCCGAAATAATAAAACAGCAAGAAGATCGTGAACCCGAAGCTGCTACGGGTGTTATCCATAAACAAGCAGTTACCAGCAAAGACTTTATGATCGCGGCAGCTAATCCTTATGCTAGCCAAGTTGGTTTCAACATCCTAAAAAAAGGTGGCAGTGCCATCGATGCGGCGATTGCTGTGCAACTGGTATTGACCTTAGTTGAACCGCAATCTTCAGGGATCGGTGGTGGTGCTTTTATTTTGCATTGGGATAAAAAGGAACAATTATTAACGACTTTTGATGGTCGAGAAACTGCGCCAAAATTGGCAACGGCTGAGCTGTTTTTAGATGATAAAGGTAAAGCCATTTCTTGGATTAAAGCCGTTGTTGGTGGTCGTTCTGTTGGTGTTCCTGGTGTGTTGTCAGCACTAAAACAAGCGCATCAACAATATGGGGTGCTTGCTTGGTCAGAATTGTTTGTCGAAGCCATTGAGCTTGCCGAGCAAGGTTTTATTGTTTCTCCACGGCTCGAAAAACTAGTCTCAATGCAGTTTAATCCAGGCATTAGCCAACTTCCTGAAATAAAGAATTATTTCTTCCCTAATAATATTGCCATAAAAGCCGGTGATCGTTTAATAAACAAAAAGCTTGCTGCTGTTTATAGAAGTATTGCTAAAGATGGACTTAAACCTTTTTATCATGGTTGGATAGCGGAAAAAATTGTTGATGCGGTGCAAAATTCTATCATAGCGCCAGGTAGGCTTACTCTGCAAGATATGGCACATTATCAGCCTAAACAACGACCTGCTGTTTGTGGTAGTTATCGCGACTTTAATATTTGTGGTATGGCACCTCCTAGTTCTGGCGGTGTTGCGGTTATTCAACTGCTTGCCCAACTTCAACCTTACGACTTTGCGAAAGAAAGCCCCAACAGTTTAACGGCCGTACATTTACTTACACAAAGTTCTCGTTTAGCCTTTGCTGATCGAGAACGATATATTGCCGACAGCGACTTTGTTAATGTACCTGTTGCGGGGCTAATATCTCCTAACTATTTAGCAAAACGCTCGAAATTAATTAATATTGATAAGGATATGGGAACAGCGCGAGCTGGTTTCCCGCAGGGCGCTTTAGCACAAGCAGACGATCTTGCTTTAGAGTTACCATCAACCAGTCATATTTCAATTGTTGATAAGCAAGGAAATGCGATATCAATGACGACCAGTGTTGAAATGGCTTTTGGTTCAGCGGTGATGGTGGAAGGCTTTATTTTAAACAATCAATTAACCGATTTTTCATTGGCGCCAAAAGTAAATGGGCAATGGGTAGCAAATCGCTTAGAGCCACTAAAGCGACCTAGAAGCTCCATGGCTCCTACGATGGTATTTAACCGAGATAATTCATTAAAACTTGTTGTGGGTTCACCAGGCGGTAGTCGGATTATAAACTATGTTGCGCAAGCCATTGTTGGTGTAATTGATTGGCAGTTAGACCCTCAAACGGCAATGAATTTACCAAAAGTAACCAATCGTAATAAGGTGACCACCTTAGAAAAAGGCACGAATATTGAATTATTAAAGCCAGCTTTAGAAGCCAAGGGACATAAAGTTATCGTTAGAGATTTAAATAGTGGTCTTCATGCAATTGAAGTGACAGAGCAGGGATTAATTGGCGGTGCAGATCCGCGCAGAGAAGGGGTTGTCTTAGGTTTATAAATCATTTTTTGACCTATCTTTTTTAGGATAGGTCAAAAGTGTATTTTAAAACATAGACTAATTTAGAAAGGGTCTTTTAATATTTTATCAATAACCCAATCGCCATCTATTTGAATAAGAGATAAGCGCTTAACGTCTTTCAAACGATTATTATCGTAAATACCATCAAAATAAACAGTAATTACCGCTGCGTCTTTGAACTGCTCACGAACTTTTACACCGCTGTCATCAGGCGATGCAACCACTGAATCGTAAGACATATTAAATAAATGGCGGCCAACAGCTTTGGGTGACTTGTAATGTAAGATAATTCGAGACAATTGTGGGCTACAAACTTTGGCTGCTTTCTTCACATTTTTTTCATTATAAAGTGCATCAAAAAAAGCGATAGCGACAACTTCAGGACTTTCTGAAGTTTTAATGTCTCCACTTTCTTCGTCACCACATGCAGTAAGTAGAAGAGTAAATGAGATAATGATTAATTTTAAATAGTTCATAAGCTGTAAATATTACCTGGAAAGTATCCTTATATACTACCTGAAATTATTAACTGATTAGTATTAAATATTATAAAAATTCAAATATTATTGAAATTTTATAGAGTAAGCCCAATATATAAACTATCAACGGGTCCTTAGGAGTAACAATTGCAAAATATCATTTTGAACTTTATTTTGTTCATCAGCTCTTTAGTATCCGTTAATGCTGTTATCTCAGTTCCTTTGTCATCTGTGATTAGCAACGATACTCAACAAGTAGAATACATAGAGTATTGTGCTGAAGCCCCCTTACTTATATTACAAAAAACACGTGAAGTTCAGCTATATAAGGCATTAAATGCTCTAAGTATGAGTGGAACTTACTTATATTCGGATTTGTTTCATGACGCTTTTGATTTACATCATGACTCCCTCATACTTGTCGATACACAGATAAGTAGGCAAAAATATAAAATTCAAAAGCAAACCTTTCAAAAGTCTGTGGTAACTATTCATCTACAATTCATTAAAACGCTTTATCAAGTTGAAAGTGAAAACCTCATCGCGTAATCGATTATTTTAATAAATATCCGTTTAATCATTTCATTGATTAAACCTTTTAAATAATTTGATTGAGTGCTCTATGGAAAATTTCTTTACGTATGATTTATATCTGGCGTTAGCGCCATGGTTAGTTTTTGCTGTGCTATCAGTATTGGCGATAATATTAATGAAGCTTGCTAAAAAACGCCGTGGTATAGCGATTGCCTTTGCTGTTTTTGTGCAAATGTTTTCTCCAGATCCTTTTGTGGAGAAAGCGATTGCTATGGTGGTTTCTGAAAAAAGAGCGATTAAAAAGCAGCAAGACGAAGATGGAGAAGGGCAGGGGTTAATAAAAAAGATTGAGTAAAAGCCTACATATACAAATGCCAGACGAAAACGTTCTGGCATTTTCTAAATAATATTGTTTATAAAGAACTCCTTGATGATTTATTCAATAAAGTTAAGATTTCTTCTTTATTCTTTAATATTTTTATATCACTAAATAATTGCTCTGCCTCAGGGTATTGTAATCTTAAGTAACGTAGCCACTGTTTTAATCGACTTGAAAAATAAAAGCTTTTATCGCCAATTAATTCAAGTTCACTGTATTGTTTTAGTAGAGAGCATAGTTGGTGCCAAGGCATAGGTTGTTGATTGTTTTTTATTACCGCTTCCAAGTTTGGCAGAGCAAGTGCGCCACGGCCAAGCATTAAGTTAGACGTATGGCTTTCCTCGATGCAACGGTGGGCATCTGCTAAGTTCCAAATCTCCCCATTAGCGAAAATTTCTATTGGATATTTTTTGACAATACCAGCAATGAAATGCCAGTAAGCAGGAGGACGATAGCCATCGGCTTTAGTTCTCGCGTGAATGGTGAGTTGATCCGCCTTGGCAGATGTTATTGCGCTTACTATCTCATCTAACAACGAGGCATCATCAAAGCCTAAGCGAATTTTTGCCGACAGTATCACATCTTTGCCAACCGCTTCTTTTACCGCTAGCACTATTTTGTAAATATCTTCAGGTGTTTTTAGTAATGCGGCACCGCCACGATTTTTATTAACGGTTTTAGCAGGACAGCCAAAATTAAGATCAACACCATGTGAGCCTAGTGCTATTGCTCGAACAGCATTTTCTGCCATCCAGTTGGGTTCTTGACCAAGTAACTGCATTCTCAATGGTGTGCCTGACTGCGTGTAACCTTGTTGTTCTAATTCAGGGCAAACTTTGTAGAAACATCGCTCAGGTAAAAGCTGGTCAACAATACGTAGAAACTCAGTAATACAAAAATCGTAATTATTTAATGAGGTGAGTAGACGGCGCATTAAGGCATCAGCAACACCTTCCATTGGTGCTAAAACAACTTTCTTTACTTGAGTATTCATAGATCAGCGAGTAACCTCAAAAGTGAGTGATAAGATTTATCTAAGAGTGAATAAATATTTTCAACCTCATTGAAATTTATTTATTCGGTGAAGGGTCTTTGTTAGTAGCTTACATATGTAGTGCCAAAATTATAATATTAAAGGAAAATATCATGAAAATTTTAAAAAAATCATCATTGACAGCTTTATTAGGTTTATTTGCCTTAACACTTGCCATTTCAGCTCCTGTAAAAGCAGAAATTAACCCTTTTGAAACTAAAAGCATTGTAACGATTACAGCGGCAGATGCTAGCGGAAAATGTGGTGAAGGAAAAGCTGACGAAAAAGCTAAATGCGGCGAAGGTAAAGCAGACAAAATAGGTAAATGCGGCGAAGGTAAAAGTGGTGAAGGTAAAGCAGACAAAAAAGGTAAAAGTGGCGAAGGAAAATGAGGTGAAGGTAAAGAAGAAAAAAAAGTTAAATGTGGTGAAACCAAAATTGACGATTAGACATGTGGCGGATACTTTTGAATCATT
>NZ_JACGVS010000046.1:0-5868 GCF_014077345.1 Colwellia sp. BRX8-4 | reverse complement strand
ATGTGAGAAGTATTGATTGTAATACCACGCTCACGCTCTTCAGGAGCATTATCGATTTGTGCGAAATCTTTAACTTCACCACCGTGTACTTTAGTTAATACTGCAGAGATAGCAGCTGTTAAAGTAGTTTTACCGTGATCAACGTGTCCGATAGTACCAACGTTTACATGCGGTTTTAAACGTTCAAATTTTGCTTTAGCCATTATGTAATGCCTCTGAGATAAATTAACAAAAATAAAATAAATTTAGTGAGATAGAAATCTTAAGGAATGGTGCTGATAGGCAGATTCGAACTGCCGACCTCACCCTTACCAAGGGTGCGCTCTACCAACTGAGCCATATCAGCAATCACTTAAAGATGGAGCGGACGGCGAGAATCGAACTCGCAGCTTTAGCTTGGAAGGCTAAGGTATTACCACTATACGACGTCCGCTTTTCTATCTTCATTATTGCAAAGTGGTGGAGGGAGGTGGATTCGAACCACCGAAGGCTGAGCCGTCAGATTTACAATCTGATCCCTTTGGCCACTCGGGAACCCCTCCAATACTTTTACAACAATTTTATTAATGGTGCCGACTGCCGGAGTCGAACTGGCGACCTACTGATTACAAGTCAGTTGCTCTACCAACTGAGCTAAGTCGGCACTACATTAAGTGGTGCGAATTCTAGTGGAATGTTTTCTCCCTTGCAAGCGTAAAAACAAAAAAAAACCATGTTTTTAACCATTTGATGTTTTTTTAATCGCCTAACGTTAAATGTTGCCACAAACTGGCGATATAATTTGCCATAAGCGAATTAGAATCGTTGCATGCCGATAAAGACTAGCTCATCAATAATGTAATGTTGCCTGTTTAATAAAGCCGCTATTTTTTTAGCGTTACCGCCAGTAAGTAATACTTTATCTAATGAGACTTGTTTATTAGCTTGCTTGATACCTTGTTCAATAAAACCAAGTGTTGCTGCCCAGCAAGCATTATTGACACCGTCAGAGGTACTTTTACCAAAAGAAATGTTGGCCTGATGTTCTTGAGTTGCCAGCACTTTTGTAGTATTTGATAAAAGACTATTAAATAATATATCAATACCTGGCAAAATCCACCCACCTAAATGTATGCCCTGACTATCGAGTAAGTCTATGGTTGTCGCTGTTCCCGCGTCAATAATAAGGACATTCTCATCTGGGTACAAAATATTAGCCGCCAGTAACGTCAACCATCGATCAATACCTAACGTTGTCGGTTGTTGATAGCTTGAAGTAACGCCAAAGCGTTTGCTTTCACTGTTTACTATGTGCAGTTCAATATTATGCTGCTGAGCATAGGCTATAAAGACCTCTATAATATAAGCTTCGCTAACACTCGCAACGACGATAGATACCACTGATTCAGTGATACTTGATAGCCACTTTTCATTAATGGTTTCATTTCTTTCACTTTGAATTATTGATAATTCACCTTGCTGCTCAAAAGTGTATTTGGTGCGAGTATTGCCAATATCAACTAATAACCTCATGTGTCAGCCCTCAAGCTAACTTCACCACCATAAATAGGACTAATTTGGCCATCAACTTCTAACAATAAAGCTCCTTGGTTATTAATGCCTCGACAAATACCTTTCTTTTCACGCGTGCCGGTGATTAACCTTATCGGTTTATTGATATAATAATCTTGTTTGGCCCACTCATTGGCCATAGACAACAACCCTTCATGTTGATGCTGCTGAAGCCTTAATGAGAGTTTAGAAATTAACGTTGCAGCTAAAACATTTCGGTCAATCGTATTAACCGCGTTATTTTCATGCTCGGTGGTACTTTGAATCATAGCTTTTTGCAAATCTGTCCAAGGTTGATCGACTTGTTCTGCACTTTTTTGGGGCATGTTAATATTTAAACCAATACCAATAACACAGTGACACGGTTCAAGAGCTTGCCCATCCAAATCAATAAGGATACCAGCCAGCTTAACCCCGCCAAAATAAATGTCATTGGGCCACTTTAACTGCACATCAATTTGATAAAGTTCTTTTACTGCATCGCTAACCGCTAGAGCCGACACGACACTTAATCCCATAGCTGCCGCCATACCTTGCTCTAAATACCAATACATCGACATATATATATGTGAACCAAAAGGTGAGATCCACTTACGACCGCGTCGACCCCGCCCTGCATCTTGATATTCAGCTAAACAGACTTGCAAATTATGATTTTGATTGGGTAAACGACGCAATAAATAACTATTGGTTGAGTCGATAATATTATGCACTTCGACTTTGTTTTTCTGACCCAATGCACTTAACTTGTATTGAATTTCTTTTTCATCTAATAGTGTTAACGGTTCAGATAATTTATAGCCTTTGCCGGTAACACTATAAATATCAAGCCCCATTTCAATTAGCGAGGCGATATGATTAGATATTGCTGCGCGACTCACCCCTAGCTGCTCACCTAACCATTGCCCAGAAACAAATTGTCCATCGGCTAAATATTGTATTAATTGCTCTCGTATTGCTTTGGCCATGATCAGTTTATAGCTCCTAAGGTAACTTCGCCCTGCTCACCGAGCATTCTTACTTCTGGTTGCAGCATAATGGCAAATAATGCTAATACGGTTTGCTGTACATGTAGGGCTAAATTTTTGATATCTGCCCCGCAGGCCGAATCAATATTGGTTAGCACTAGCGCTTGCTTATTATGCACAGCTGCACCGTTGAGTTGATAACCTTTAAGCCCTGCTCTTTCAATTAACCAACCTGCTGCTAGCTTAACAGTGCCATTATCTTGTTGATAAGCCGCAATTTCTGGATGGTTACTTTTTAATAATAAAAACTGCTCAGCGCTAACCACAGGGTTTTTAAAGAAGCTGCCAGCGTTTGGGATAACCTTGGGATCAGGTAACTTAGCATTTCGTATGGCAATCACGGTATCCATAATAACCCTAGCATGACTATTTTTGGGCAAGGTGTTTAATCCTTGGTAATTCAGCTTAGGCTGCCAGTTTTTTGGAAAACGTAAAGTAATATCTGTGATGATACCTTTATTTTTTAAAGCATTTTTAAAAATACTATCGCGATAGTCAAATTGACATTGTGCCTGAGTTAACTGCTGTGATTTATTTTTAGCAAAATAAAACCAAGTTACACTTTCAATAAAATCAGCAATTTCAACGCCATAAGCACCAATATTTTGTACTGGAGCAGCGCCAACACTGCCAGGAATAAGTGCTAAGTTTTCTAGACCGTTAATGCCTTTATCAATACAAAAGCATACCAAGTCGTGCCAATTTTCACCGCAAGCGGCATTGACCTGATAATATTCTTCTGTTTCATTAACATGAATCCCTAAAAACTCAGGCTTAATAATTACCGGTGTAACACCCTCGACAAAAAGCGTATTACTGCCCGCGCCTAAAATATAAAACGGTTCGCTAGTCACCGCTGCTAATAATTGCAGATCTTGTTCACTATTTGGATAATAAATAATGGGTGTCGTTGCATAGACTGCAAAACTGTTATTTTTTTGTAGGGAAAATTGTTGGCGTGATTTCATATTATAAGCAGAAGTACTTGCTGGTAAAAACTTACTCTTATTCTACCGCAGTTTTCAATAAGCGGAAGAGGTTAATATTGAGAAAAAGATTAACCCTGTTTGCGTACCGGTAATTTAACAATGTTTATTAACCTTGTTTACGTACCGGTAATTTAACAATGTTATTGGCTCGTTCGTTGTAATACTTGTTTTGATATTTATCAGCATCTATGCTTTGGCTATGGTTGATTATGATGCCCTCGATGGGTGCATTGACTTGCTTTAGCATACGTAAACCTGTGGTAATTTGCTCTCGTTTCGTTTTTTCACCATGAACAACATACAAAACCGTTTCAACTAATTTAGAAATAATAGCCGCATCACTCACAGCATTTACCGGTGGTGTCTCAATAATAATTCGGTCATAAAAATTACCAAAAACTTTAATGAGCATATTAAGGCGCTTCATTGATAAAAAAACTAGCGGATTAGCCGGAGAAATACCCGAGGTTAAAATATCTAACTTTAAGTTTTTATCGCGGATAATACATTCATTAATTTGATGTGTTTTCGCTAATAAATTTGATAATCCTGGGCGATGTGGACTTAAATTCATATTTTTTGCTACGGTCGGATGTCGCATATCCGCTTCAATGAGCAAAACCTTTTCCATTTCACTAAACGAGCGGGCTAAATGTAGTGCTATAGTAGACTTTCCTTCATTTGGCACCGAGGATGTTATTGCAATCACTTTAGCTGGCTTACTTTCGCCATTAAACAATAAAGAGGTTCTTAACGTGCGCACCGCTTCGGTAAAGCGATTATCGGTGTAATAGGGATCATTCTTTTTTTCAGCACTTGGCGCTTGAAACTTTGGTAAAATAGCGAGAACAGGTGCTTCGGTAAAGCTATCAAGTTTTCGACGTGAATTTAACGTATCCATTGATATCTCACGCATAATGATAATTATGGCAATAATCGCAAACGATAGCATAAAACTCATAATCACTATGAGGGCTTTTTTCGGGGCGAATCTATCCGTGGGTATAATCGCTTTATCAATAAAACGCACGTAAAAGTTTGCTTTATAATTACCCATAGCGTCAGTCTCTTTTAAACGGACTAAATAGTTATTATAAAGTTCTTTATTGGTATCAACTTCGCGCTGCAATTGTGAAAATTTATTTTGTAAACGGCTCAAGCGTAAGTAATCTACTTTCGCAATTGCCAAACGATTATTCGTTGCTTTAACTTTTTCAGAAGAGTTTAGGTAATCTTTTTCAATAGATATTACAATTTCATCAACGAGCTGTACGATACCTTTTTGTAATGACTCTAGCTCTGCTTGCACCGCTATACGTTTGGGGTGCTTGGGCCCGTAACGCTTGGAAAGCTCAAATATCTTACGTGCTGCTTTTTCATCGGCACGCCTTAATTGTACAAGATCACTTTGCTGACTGATTTCCTGAAGTTCCAGAAGTTGCGCGGTATTTTTTCGACGCTTTTGCATACTTTGGTAAGTTACTTCTAAATCATCTTTGATTTTTTCAGCTCGTATTGCTGAAGAAGTTAACTCGGTTAACTCAGAGCTAACTAAGCCAGCAATCCCTAAAATATCAACAATACCTTCCGCTTCACGGTATTCTTGTAGTGCTTGCTCTGATGTTTCAAGCTTTTTCTCTAACTCTTCAAGTTGGTCAACAAGCCACTGCGACGTTGATTCCTTTGACGCGCTATGGATTTCATCTTGGTATTGAAGATAAGTGAGACCGATTTGATTAGCGACTTTTTGTGCTAATTGAGGTGAATGAGCAGCAAAACTTATTTTAACAAGTTCGGTGCTCGCTATCGGAGCGATAGTTAAACGACTTTCAAAGATTGAGATTAAGCTACTGACCGTTGGTCTACTAGTCCGCTTTCCTATGTCAGCGAAGAAGCTTATTTTGTCATTGTATTTACCACTATTAAATTCCTGATGTTCAACCAAATTTAAACTAATAATAACGCGCTCAGCAAATTTTCGAGACTTTAATAATTCGTACTGGGTTTTAACTTGCTCTTTACTGGCGCTAGATTCATTAAAGGCGTCATTAATCGATAAAGTATTAGCGGGTTTATTACTGCCTATTTGTAAAATAGCCGTGGCTTTAAAGGAAGGCTTGAGCAACGAAACATAAAAAGAAACCATCAGTGAAACGAGTAAAGTAAAGAAAACAATCTGCCAACGTCGAGACCAAAGCGGTCTTAAGACCTCTTTTAAATCTATCTCTTGGTTTGGGGCATTAAAATTTACGCTTTGATTATCGTTTAACATTACTGCTCATTATTATTTGCAAAACCAC
>NZ_JACGVS010000040.1:0-11734 GCF_014077345.1 Colwellia sp. BRX8-4 | reverse complement strand
AAAATTATAAATAATTAGCCATTGACTAATAAATGGTCATTGGACTATTATCAATTTTAACTGGTCGAACGTCCGATGAGTTGTAGTACCAATAAAAATAAGACGTAAAAATATAATTATAAAATAAAATTTAAAAATAATTTGGGGAAATAATGAATATAATCAAACGTATAACGGTTGTAGCAGGGATCTGCCTGACATTCTGCTCAGCAGCTTCTTACAGTAAAGAATATAAAATAGTACTTATCCATGGCTTTCAGCCTCAACAACTTATTGTTGATGGTGACGTTACGGCGAGTGGGCAAAATTACTGGCAAGGCTATTGGAATAACCTCAGTGATGCCCGTATTGACTGGCCTTCATATGAACGAATAGAAGGTAAAATAGCCACAGACTATGTTTGGCCAAAGTTGAAATCATTTTCTGAAAGTAACTTTTGTACACCGGGTTGCATCTTTGTAACACATTCAACCGGTGATTTAGTGGCACGGTATATTATAGATAACCAAGAAACTTGGTTGGAAAATGCTGGATTAGCACCACTGAATATTGTTGCAACCTTTGACATTGCTGGCGCAGGTGGTGGTAGTGAACTTGCTGATGTGGCGGTAAGTGTTGCTGAGGGTACAGAAACGTGGTCTTTTGTCATTGAGGCAGCATTAGAGGCTTGGTTAGGCGGCGATCTTGGCGATGAAATGGGCGTACTTAATGACTTAAAAGTCAATAACGCTAGACAACTTGCACCATTACCAGATGCGAGGATCCCTCGTCTACGCTTTGTCGGTGATGCAAGTGAATATTTAGGGGTTACTAGCCCATTTATTCAAGGTAATGACGACGGTGTTGTTGGTACGCACTCCTCTTGCGGAGCTAATCGCCAAGCAAGATACGGTAGCTGCAGTAACGGTATCGCGTTAAATGGTAAAATAGAACAGCAAGGTAATGCCGTTAATGGTTTTATGCCATACCATTATCCAATGCTTATGGGTAAAGCTTATAGTCATGGTTCGTTACTTGAGCCACAAAAGCAAGGTAAAGTGACGGCAGCAAGTAATCAGAAAAACCTACTGTCAGGAGAAAGTATTTACTTTGACACTTATACTAAAACGACTGGCTGGTGGCTTTGGAAAAGTAATTATCTCTATGTTGAAAATTCGAATGATGACAGTATGTCAACGCTCATTTATGACGCGATTCCGAATTAAATAATATAGTTAAGGCTGTTGGTTTTCTAGGTTAATCAAGGAAAATCAACAGTGTCTTGGCAAAAGAGTAAAGCCGTTATGAAAAAAAAATCATTGTTAAAACAATTCAGTGTTATATCTACTATCGCCGTTGTTGTTTGGCTCTTTTGGCCATCAATACCGCAAAAAATAACGATTGTTAATGAACCCTTGATAAAAAAAATTCCAATTAAGACAACTAGCTTGCCAGAACAGCCGCCAAGTAATAATAGTTCGCTCGAGGCTACAGTTAATAAAATCACTTCAAACGATTCAGCAGTACTTGTTGCACAAGCGTATGCGGCAGAGTTAACTTTTCCACCCTATTCACAACCTTTAACGGATAAAGATTTTGACCGCTTAACCCCTAATTTTTTTAATCCACAATCTATGTTAGTCGACGACAATGGCACTCAAGTAAGTGCCGCATTATCAAAATATCGTTATACCTATCCCGAAGTCGTTTTTGCGACACTAACCGGTGAAAATATTACCGGCGCAGAACTGCAACTTGTCGATATCATTACAGGTAAAGTATTATTGACTAGTCAATTTGAACAGGGTGAAGAAAACTGGCATTCACACTTTACCGGTAAAAGAGATTTGCCACGAGAATTGCAAGCATCGATTAAGGCGAAAATTAACGGTAAGAATATTAATATTACCCTAGCACTTAAATATGTTGATTCAGTTGCTACCCTAGAAAGTTTTGAACCGGCCTACAATGAAGATGCTGATATGGTATTAAAAGCTAATTTAACCACTAGAGAGCAAGGCCTATATAGAATGCGGGCAAATTTATTTGATGCCAATTACCAACCCATCGCCCACTTAGTTAGCAAAGCAAAACTCAATAAGGGCAATAGTCATCTTTATTTAAAAGCTCACCGGTCAGTATTACAAGGCAGGCAAGCGCCATTTTACTTATCAACTTTTTCAATTGAATTAATGTCACCTGCTCCCGGTGAACCGACCAAGTACGGTGATAGTTCAATTGATGAACATGCAATAAAAGGTTTTGCAGTCAACAGTTTAAGCGATTTGCCCTATCAAGCTTCTTCGCAGGAACAACAACGCTTACTACTGTTGCAGAACATGGCAGAAGGCAGGTAGAAGGTTTGATTGATAGTTGATAATTGATGAAACGATGTGTTAATCAATCGTCTGAATAGCGCTGATTTTCCGTAGACAAACAACGACAAGAGCTTTTATTAAAGTCGCAGTGTAAAATAAAGTTTAGTTTGATAACCGCTATCAAACTAAACTTATTTATCGATTAATAAGGTGCTAAGGCATCCAAGCGTAACTAACTTTAGTAAACAAAGTACGTTCACCACGCCTTAACGTAGTTAAGTCGTCATCTTGATAGCTAGTGTCTGAATACCCTAAGAAAAATACTGTCTGTGGATTAAGCTTATAGCTATAAATTAATTGTGTTGATAAATCACTATTGGTGTTCGAATAAGCTGAAATATTATTATCTGGATTTTTATCTACATCGTAGTAAACAACATTTAATTTAAGATAACTGTTCACATCAAATTGGTAAGAAACTCTTAATTCCACTATGTTCGCATCGTATACATTACCTTGACTCGTATCGAGAGTTTCATAAGTATAAGAAAAATCAATCTCTAAATGACTGGTTGGGTTAAGGCGAGTGTTCGCATAAATTTCTTGATAATCAGCGAGGCGATTATTTTGGTAATCTATTTTTTTACCAAAAGAAAAATAAACTTCACCATAAAGGTATCTTGTTGGTTTTATATACGCAAACATAGTCAAAAGCTTTTCAGTAAACCGGTCGGTATTACCGTCAATAGAGTCATCAAACTCAATTGCTGCGAGGCCGCCATTCAATTGATTTAACTCACTTTTACGTAACCCTATTTTATCTGCATAGGTAAACATAATATCAAATTGTGAAAGTTTAGGGCCATCAATCGTAAAACTCGAAGCCAAACTTTTTTCGAGCAATTCACCATTTTCATTGTGTTTAATTTGCCACTGACCTGACAATTTTGCTTCTTGCCAAAAGCTGTCGCCTTCACTGTAAAAGAAACGGTCAACTAATAGTCTCTCATCTTGATAATCAGCTTGGGGCATAAAACCTAAATCAGCGCGGAAATCTTTACCTATTTTTTGATGTTCAGCACTTACCGACCAATACTCCGAGTTGTGCTCATAACTAAGTTTGACCGCTTGGTCGGCAAAATCAGTCGACTCCTCTATTGAATTGTCACTGTTTGAATGAACAACTTGTGCAAGAATAGCATTCGAGTCATCCATTTTATATTTGGTATTGATACCGGCAACGGTATTTTGATAACTATCAGACTTTCTTAAGGTGCTAATTGCACCTAATGAAAAGTCTTCAGAAAAGTCGTAGCGATATTTAAATGCGCCAGAGTGGCTTTCTTCATCTAACGATTTTAAACGTGATCCGGTATTCCCTGGCACAATAAAATTAGTTTCTGTGTCATGACTAATAAAAGCACCATAGGTATGGTTGTCATTAGTACCCGTTAATTTTGCACCATAATCAGGGTCGGCAATGTTTCTGGTATAAACTAAATTAAAATTTGAAGAGAAATAATCTGAGTTTTCTACAAAGAAAGGGCGAGCCTCACGATAAAACAAGGAATAGGTTTTATTAACGCTAAGTTGTCCCGCATCAGACTCTACTGTCGAAAAATCTGGGTTTACCGTAACGTTTAATAGCGTGTTGGCATTAATACCCCAGCGTAAGTCAACGCCCGCTTCGGTGTCGTTATCGCTTTGCCATTCATCTTGTGGGTCGTAAATGTCACGAGTATCATTTTTACTTGCCACTATTGCTGGCGTGATTGTTAAATTGTTACCGGTTTTTGCATCTTTAAAACCTTTTGCTTCAGGTATTTGGCATAACCAACAATCATTGTCTCGGTCGAGCGGTATATGAGATATACGCAGGCGAGAGTCGCGCGGGTAGAGACGAATAAACTCAATTGCCCAGGTTTTTTCTTCATCTGTGTCAGCAAAGTTCAATGCATGGTAGGGCACAGCCATTTCAACTTGATAGCCACTCGCTGTTCTTTTGCCAAACGATTGCCACATACCATCCCAAGCTGAATTGACATCACCGGTGAGTTCGTTTTTTATTCTATCGATTTGCGATCCGTAAGGATTAACAAAGAGTTCATAACTTAATCGTCGATTGTTGTAAGTGTCGAGTTTTATACCCACCACATCGTCTTCGAGTCGTGTATCTCGGTCACCTAAGTAGGCAATTATTTCTTCTGGGTTGGGATCTTGGGCAATAAAAGAGATATAAATGGTCTCGCCATTTTCAAATATTTTTGCGGTGGTTTTAACTGGGCTAGGCTTATTATTCCAAGGGGAATTAACAATGTTGAGCTCTATGGATAATGCCTGAGACCATTCCTCTTCGTTGATGTTGCCGTCTATGGTGACTTTTGTTTTAGCATAAGGTATCGATAAATGATCGATTTTATTAATTGTTTGTTCTTGGGCATTTTGTTCAGCAAAACTATTCTGTGAAAATAGTAAGAATATACTAGCTACTAAGGCTTTGTAGCTACTTCTTAACAACAACATTTTCTCTCCAGGGTTACATTTTATTATTTTTATATTGTGACTCTGGATAAATTGTGTCAAAAAAATGCAGTTAAAACAATCATTAATTATTCTAGCTCTATTATTAGCAGGCAATAAAAAAGTCGCCAAATGGCGACTTTACGTAAAAGCTGATGAGATTTTTATTTATTTTTACTTCATCCAAGCATAGCTAAACTTCATAAAGAGATTACGTTTATTTTGATTTAAGTCGCTAAAATCTTCTTCGGTGAAGTGTCTATCCGAATAGCCTAGATAGAAAACTGTTTGCGAATTCAACTTGTAGGCGTACAACAATTCAGTTGAGACGTTCTTCCTGCTTTGGGTAATATCTTCGGGATCCGTGTAAATATAATTATTAATATTTCTGTTGGTATTATTATAAATAAAACTAAACCGTAAAAAACTTAATACATTAAATTGGTACGTTGCTCTAAAATCGGTCAATCTTGCAGTAAAGACGTTGTTACTGGTCGCATCGACGTTATTATTAGTGGCATCTAATTGATTAAAGGTATGTTTGATATTTAATTCTAAATGCTTATCAACATTTAAGGTTACCTGTGAACTCCACTGTTTAGTACGGCCAAGACGGTTGTTTCTGTAATCAATGGCATCGCCGTATTTAAAGTTACTGTTAAAGTATAGACCTAGCATTGGATTAACTTCACCAAAGAGTGAAAATTGATTTTCGGTAAATAAGGTGGTGTTACCGTCAATGGCTAAAATACTTTTATCTTTTCTTAAACCGACTAAATCACGGTTTGAATAAGAAAAGCGGAAGTATGAATTCATACTTGAATTTAGTTGAGCGTTGATATCAAATTCTTTTTCAATCAATTCATTATTGTCGTTATGGGTGATATCCCAATCAGAATATATTTTAAATTTCGTCCACCATTCGCCTGGTTTCGCATACCACTTTCTATCACCACCAACAGAAAAACGCTTGTAGTCAACATTAGGAATAAAGCCTAAATCACCACGAAAGCCAGAATTTTGCTGATCGTATGTTACGCGGTAATACCAGTCTCGGTCATTGTGAGAATAGCTTGTTTTAAAGGCACTACCACTAAACTTATCATCTTTTAAGGTCCGTAAAACCTGCTCATTGTAATCACATTGACTATAGCCACAGTCAATGTTTTCTGGTGGCGCATGGCAATTGTCTGACTCACTTGAATCGTCGCTATCATCGGCATTACAAAATTGCTCAAATAAGTTATCAGGATATTCTGTAGTTGAATAAAGCGCTTGAAACTTAAAGACATCAGCCGTTGAAAGTCTAATTTGACTGCCGACACTGTGTACTATATTTTGATAATCTTCGGCGGTACGTATGGTACTTACGGTCCCCATAGTGATGTTTTCGTTAAAATTGTAACGATAGCGAAAAGCGCTTGCTTTTGATTCGCCTTCGATGCTCGCTATGGAAGAGCCTCTATTACCGGGGATTAAAATATTGGTACTGTCGTCATCGGTGACAAATAAACCAAAGGAGTGATCATTTTCTCGACCAGTTAATTTAGCACCGTAGTTTGGCGCGTTAATATTTCGGGTATAAATCAGGTTATAATTTGAATCAAAGTAATCAGCATTATCTAGAAAAAACGGTCTTTTTTCTTGGGTGAAAAGTGCAAAGTTATTATTGATATTTAACTGAGCATTATCTGTTTCAACTGTTGAAAAGTCTGGATTAATTGTGGCATTCAACACCCAGTCAGGTGTTATTCCCCAACGAACATCTAAGCTAGCTTCTGTGTTGGTTTCACTCTGCCAATCCTCATTATTTTCTCTTTGTTCATTAACGCCGGTAACAAGTGAAGGCGTAACGGTTAAGTTATCGCCTTGTTTTGCCCCCGTAAAGCCTTCAATCGTGTGAAGTTGGCATAACTCACAGTCGTTATCTCGTTCAAGGCGGACGTTTGAGAAACGAAAAAATTCGTTTCTCGGATAAAAACGCATTAATTCAATGCCCCAATCTTGTAATGACGATTTTTCAGTAAAGTTAAGCATACGAAGGGGTAAAGCCATTTCTACTATATAGCCTTTATCGTTAATTATTCCTGCACTGTCCCAGATGCCATCCCAAGAATCACTTTCACTTTTCGTTATTTCATTTTCGACACCGTCGATTTGAGAGCCTAAAGGGTTGACTAAAAATCGATAAGCCGAACGTTGGTCGTTATAAGTGTCAATTTTTATGCCAACGACATCGTCACCCCATGATTGATCTCTATCGCGGTAAAACGCTCGAATTTGGCTTGGGTTGGGATCTTCAGCAATGAAAGCAATATAGAAAGTACCGCCATCTTCCATTAATAACGCTTCGGTATGAACTTGGCTAGGTATATTGTCGTATGGACGAGTAACGTTATTGATTAATATTTTTTTTGCATGGCGCCATTGTTTTTCATCTAATTTAGCATCTATGGTTATTTTACCTGAAATCCTTGGGATTTGGGTTGACTGTTGCGCGTTAGCTTTACAATGAAAAGAAAATAATAAAGTGGAAATAGTCAAAATATGGCTGAATTTGACAGTGAACATTGATGCTCCAAAGGAAAGTGTTTGCACAAAGTTTATCTGCAATACTGACGGTAAACTTAAGTAATAGATTTACCGGCGATGGTGAAGAAAGTTAGACTTTCTGTCAAAGGAATTACGATAACTGGTATAAGGAATACGATTAATGGTTTTTTCTAACATTTTTTGCATGCTTAATCGTAGAAAATTTAGCTCGAATCTATAAATATTCTCCTGCATAATGGAATGCCTGTTATCTAGTTCTTCATTATTATGCCACTTACTTTACTCGATATTCTTGCCTTTATATGCTTTGTAACTTGTTGGATTGGTTACACTTGGTTTGCTCGTGTCAAGGCAAAAAACACTAATTGTATCGCCAGATGTCTTCATCAACATAGAATTCATTGGATGAATGAGCTAATGACGCGAGATATTCGTGTTGGTGAAGCTGCGTTGTTAGCAAATTTGGAGCGAAATATTGCTTTTTTTGCTTCAACAACTTTACTGGTTTTAGCCGGTGTATTGACTCTATTCGCTCAAGTCGAACGTTTAGAAGCGGTAATAGGTTCAATTCCCTATGCTGATTTTCCAAATCATGCGGCGATACAATTAAAATTAGGTGTCTTAGCTTTTATTTTCATTATGTCCTTTTTTCAATTTACTTGGTCTATGCGACAGTATGGCTTTTTAAATGTCATGATTGGTGCTGCGCCTTATGATGAGTTAGGCGAAGATGAAAACTTGCGTGCCTATGCAAAACAAATGGCAATAGTACAAGACCAAGCCGCACATTCTTATAATTATGGATTACGTTCTTATTATTTTTCTATTGCGGCAATGTGTTGGTTTTTTCATCCTGCGTTATTTATTTTTGCCAGTTTACTGGTTGTTTATACTTTATTTTATCGTGAATTTAGATCCCGAGCAGTAAAAGCTATTACCGCCGCACAAGAGCACTTAAGAATAGAGCATACAAAAAAGCGCGGTCATGATATTGATGAGTAAACATAATTACTCTGCTTATTCGGTGCAAGATTTTGACAATTTTGATTGTTTGAAAATATCAAAATGGGTCTACGTAGCCTTGATTTTTATTTTACGGGGTTATGTTGTTTGGCTAATGTCGGTAACCAATATGAAAGACCGTGTTGGTATTATTCAATGGATATACCCTGAAACATCATTGTTTTATTTAAGCTTAGGCTCTGGGGCGTTAGGTGTTTTTATTGTCCTTGTCTTAAGTTTACGGCGGCCAAATGCGAAAGGTTGGGTTAAAAAATCATGGCGCCATGGTAAAGGTATTCTCACTTTCGCCTTACTTTTTGATTTGATTATTTGCTTAGTTGGCTTTTTTTATTGGCATTTACTGTCATTAACATGGTTAATTACCCAAGCTATTATTGTTGGAGCGCTTATAATCATGTTAAATCTCAGTAAAAAATTTACAATAAATATTACTGAGTTTCCAGAGCCACTTCCTGACCCAAAAAAAAGGTGATGAAATCACAATGAATAACGAACAAGCTGTACAGCAAGATGAACGATTAATTATATTAGATACAGAAACAACGGGTATTAATCCTAGGGAAGGGCACCGAATTGTTGAAGTAGGCTGTGTTGAAATGATCAACCGACAGTTAACCGGTCGTAGTTTTCACGTTTATATCAATCCATTATTTGAAATGGATCAGGAAGTTATCAATATTCACGGATTAACCAATGAGTTCCTTCGTGATAAACCTTTATTTAGTCAAGTCGCCGATGACTTTATCGAATTTATTAAAGGTGCACGCCTTGTTATTCATAACGCTAAATTTGATATCGGCTTTATGGACAATGAATTTGCTTTATTAAAGCGAAATATTCCCAACACTCGTGATATGTGTACTGTTATAGATACGTTGCATGTTTCAAAAGATGAATTTGGTTCACCAAAGACCCTAGATTATTTAGCCCGTTACTATCGTGTCGATAAATTAGTCGACCGCACTTATCATGGTGCATTAATCGATGCTCAACTTTTAGCGTTTGTTTATGTAGAGATGACGCGTAAGCAGTCCGTGTTAAATCTATCAGCAGGCAGCGAATCAGGTGACAGTAATGCTATTCGTCGTTTACCCGCACAACGAACAAAATTAAAGGTTATCCAAGCTTCTGCCGATGAACTTATTAAGCATAGTGAAAGATTAGCGATTGTTGCTGAAAAAGGGAGCGAACCAATATGGCCCAAATAGGTCAGTCAAAACTTTTTATTATCATAGTAGTAGCCTTTCTATTGATATCTATACCAAGTTATGGACAACAAACCAAAATTGATTATTACCAATCAGATAATGTTACCAATGCTATTCCTTATTTTGAAAATCGGTTTAAAATAGATGCCTTGCTTGAAGAAATAACTCTGTTATTTTATCGAAGAAGTGGCACGCCACCCATCATACTTGTGCGCCCTGATGGCACCAAAATTAAAATTAATAATTTACCTAAAGATAAAATCACTTGGTTTGATGATCGTACTTTTGATTTAATCACCATTAAAAATCCAATGCCCGGCCCTTGGCAGGCTATTGGTGATATTTTACCGCAAAGCCACATTATGGTTGTCACTGATGTCACTATTAAAGTTGACCCCTTACCTGAGGTTATCCTCTCGGGAGAAACCTTAAAAATTGAAGGGCACCTTTATAATGGAGAACAAGCTATTGACGATCCACTCTTTCGTGACGTTATTAACCTCAATGTAGATTTTTTTAGTACCAATAATTCTGCGTATGATAATTTTGGTGCTGAACCCATTAAAATAGCGCAGTTTCGTGATGATGGCCGTGACTTAGATGAGTATGCCAAGGATGGTGTCTTTACCGGCGAATTTGAACTTGCTTTTGCTCCGGGTGAATGGCTACCTATTTACTCTGTTATTATGCCGATGGCTACTCGAGAGTTACGACAAAAACCCATTATTTTGCAAAAGACACCAATTACCATTTCTGTTGAACCCGTAATGGAAGTCGGGAAGTCTCACAAGGTCATCTTTACTATCGACCCCACTTATGTAGATATGGATAGTGTTTTGTTTCAAGGGAAAGTTATTTTTCCAGACCGTCAAGAAGTACCATTTTCTATTATGGAAGGAAAAGGAAATTTACGTACTTACGAACTTGCTTACACCGAGTCAGGTGTTCATCGTATACAAGTGAGTGTTTTTGGCAAAACAATTAACGGCCGCGAATTCCGTTTAGTGTTAGAACAATTTACCTTTAATGCAGAAAGTAAAACGGGCTTAGTGATGCCGACCCTAAATGCTAATGGTGAAATGACATCACTCCCTGTAGACAAAGCGGATGTTGTTATTACCGATAAAATTATACTAGCAGAGGAAAAAGCTAAACAATTAGCCATGGAGTTGCAAGAAGCTAAAGTCGAACAAGAAAGCGCAAAAAGTGAAAAAGATCTACAAACTTATATTATTATTGCTGTTGCAAACGTCGGAATCGTCCTTATTGCGTTAGTCTTTTACTTTATATCTCGCCGAAAAAAGAACAAAAAATGATGAATAGCCAATTAAATAAAGCCATTTTTGAATGTAATTCCTCCGTATTGTACATCAAACGTGCATACAGTTAATTATATTAAAAAAGTGGTTGACTGCTCTGCGTCTTAACCGTATTATCTTCGCCGCATTCAACGACTTGTTGACGAATGTGTTGATTATACAGCGGAGTGGTAGTTCAGTTGGTTAGAATACCGGCCTGTCACGCCGGGGGTCGCGGGTTCGAGTCCCGTCCACTCCGCCAATTAATCAAAGGTTAAGCACCTAGTTTTACTAAACGTTTAAAACAATACAGCGGAGTGGTAGTTCAGTTGGTTAGAATACCGGCCTGTCACGCCGGGGGTCGCGGGTTCGAGTCCCGTCCACTCCGCCAACATTGTTTAAGTAAAGAATAAGGTTTGAATGACCTAACGATAAAAGGCGTGACATCTTTTATTATAACATTCAAAAGCAATACAGCGGAGTGGTAGTTCAGTTGGTTAGAATACCGGCCTGTCACGCCGGGGGTCGCGGGTTCGAGTCCCGTCCACTCCGCCAACATTGTTTAAATTAAGAATAAGGTTTGAATGACCTAACTATAAAAGGCGTGACATCTTTTATACTAACATTCAAAAGTAAAATCACGGGTTTAAGTACCGTCTACTTAGGTAGTAAAACTTGAAGAAAGCAATACAGCGGAGTGGTAGTTCAGTTGGTTAGAATACCGGCCTGTCACGCCGGGGGTCGCGGGTTCGAGTCCCGTCCACTCCGCCAACATTGTTTTTACTGTTTTTTATAGTCTTATAAAAAATTAAAATAGTTCAAGACCTCAAGACCT
>NZ_JACGVS010000043.1:0-7490 GCF_014077345.1 Colwellia sp. BRX8-4 | reverse complement strand
ACCTTATCTATAAAACGTTAAGTTAACTACTTTACTCTAAAGTGATGTAGATAACTTATCAAAACAGCTCTTTCGTGGTTCGTTTTGACTGAACCCCTTGGAACTGGAGCGCATTCTAGACATTTTCTAAAAACTATCAAGCACTATTTTCATCTTTTTGTTTGTTCGAATGAAAAACAAGCAGACAGGATGATATTAAAACATATATCTACTAATAACTCCCCTACAGCTATTTATAAGTACTATAAATCTGGCCCTATTTTTACTTTAACTCATCATGTCGAAGATCAAATAGTATTCTTCAGCGTACAAATATCAATATGATGTGCTGCATATTTAATTAATTTACTCATCTCTCCTATTAATTAGTCGTTTTGTTTTTACTTATTTACGAATAAATTCGTATCTATATTGTTTTATCGATAATTTGAACTAATCTAAAAGATATACGAAATAACTCGTAGAATGTAACTAACAAATATTGAGGTGCCAGGATGAGAAGAAATAGACTTTATGAAGACCAAAAAGCTGAAGCAGATATGACACCTATGCTTGATATTGTTTTTATCCTTTTAATATTCTTTATTGTGACCACCTCATTTGTTAAAGAACAAGGTTTCTTAGTGAATAAACCCGATGGCGGCAATCCTAATCAGAATAATAATCCTATGTTACTTATAAGAGTAAATGAAAATGGTCTTGTTTCCTTAAATGGTAGAATTACAGATATTGAAAGACTACCAGCAAATATAGAAAATTATATGGCTACTAACCCAGTATCTGCTGCTGTTGTGATCCCTCACGCAAATACAAATTATGATAATGTAGTTAAGGTTATCGATCACATAACTATGGTTGGTGGGCTTACGGTATCTATAGGCAAATAGTTTATATATGAGGGTTAGTCTTTTGATGGGCTAACCCTTTAAACTCAAGTTCCTGTTATATATGTGCTTCGATATATTAAGGTCAATCATATTAGTTTGTATAACCTGCTAGTCACTATAATGACATTTAACTCTGTTAATGCTAACAGTAACAATCAAGTACTTGGCATCTAGCTTGTGTTATTAGCTTTTACATAGACAAAGCAGACTATTAACGACAGCTAATACACTCTTATTACAAGAGACGATTAACTCATTACCCCCGGCGCTTAACCTACTCCCTACTTAATATTTTTTTTAGTAAAAAATTATTAATCTGGTAATAAGTCTACCTATGTATAATGCTGTTGATCACTAAATAAAAACTTCATCAAGACAAAAAATCTCTATTGACGGACCAAGCTCCTGGCTAGACAAGACCATTCTTGCTGCTACTTGCTCACCCGTTATCGGGCGGAAGCGTCGTAGCAAGGGTATAATGCATAAAATAGGCATGAACCAACTAGCCATTTTTTCACCTAAGCGAAATTCTGTTCGTTGACCAAGTAGTAATGACGGTTGAAAAATACTAATACGTTTAAAGGGTAATTGTTTTATTCTCTGCTCCAAAAGACCTTTCATTTTCAGATACGAATTATTACTTTGATCATTAGCCCCAGCAGAAGAAACGAGTAGGTAGTGATTAACACCGTTGCTTACTGCTAATTGTGCTGCTTCAAACTGGTAATCAAGATCTACTCTACCTTGTTCTACGATTGAACCCGCTTGCTTAACTGTTGTACCAAGACATGAGAATAAAAAGTCCGCATGAAATAGTGTGATGTAATTATTGAGGTGTTCGAAGTCCACGACTTGATTACAAACTTTTGTTGATGTATGTGGGGAAGGCCTACGTGTTAGTGTAATAATTTCACTAATATGGTCACTGCTAACGAGTTGATCAACTATCGCCCGACCGACTAACCCGGTAGCGCCTATAACTATAGCTTTTTTTGCCATTACACTCTCTCTAGTATTATCCCGGAAAATTGATGCTTTTTTACTGTGTCGAAAATATATTGGGCTGAATTAATGCAGGGATAAGATAACACCTCGTTAAAAGGATAATAATTGTTAACTGAAATTTATGAAAACCTATACTAGCTGACAATTTATCGTCGGTCTATATTGGCTTGTAGCTTTGTTATTGGCATGGTGTCTCTGAAGTTCTTTTATATAAGTAGATAAAAGTAGTCCAACGCAATAATTATATCGGTTATGCCACCCAATTATATTAGAACGGCCGTTAGCCAACTGTATTTTATCCCTGTTTAAATTCTGGTGATGTTTTTATACCGACGATCTCACTATTTTTAGAAAATAACCAACCATTAAAGAAACTAACAAACCAAAAAATGAAACAAGTGCAGATACGAGTAAAACTGCTACACCAATATTAGCCGTTTCGGCTGTATTTTCGTCTAAGCCTAGGTAATTAGACTGAAAAACAAAAATAAATAATAGTGATACAACAACAATGGCCAGGGTTGAATACATTGATGCTTGCCAAAATGAGTTAGGAAGTTTCCAATGAACGCCACCTGCAATTAATATAGATAATCCAGCTAGTAAATATGGGACCAATGCTCAAACCTCTCAAAAAATATAGTTGGCTAAAAGGAAAACGAAGTGAAAACAGCCAACTGTATCTTCCGTTCGAGTTATTGTTAGGGCTTATTGCTTATTGCTTATGAAGAGTAAACGATGTTTTTTTTGATGCTAATCGCTTTGCCGATAATATTTTATAATAACCAAGTGATATACCTGATTTTACAAAAGCATAGCTTAACGTATTCCCTTTATATGGGAAAACGTCACTAATTTGATCTTGTTGCAACTCCATATTTATTAATTCGTCATAAGAATTAAATGAAGAAGTTAAAACGTCTAAACCATCAACTTGAATAATATCCATAAATTGTGACCTTATACTCTAACGCCCTATTAAGAGACAAATGAATGTTAGCTAAAATAAACATCGAAGGAGTATATAGCCAACTGTTATTTTTACTGCTTGAATGGCTTATGCTACTAAAACTCCGTGAACTGAATATTATTAAAAAACGCATCACTATCGTTTTGTAATGTTGAATATCCAGTATCTACAAAGTAACGACTAGAGTACTCAATATTTACACCTACTGTGTTTTTTTTAGGATGTTGGCAATTATAGCCAATACTTTCAAATAACATTGAGGCTTTGCCTCCTTGAATTTTAGCATTAGTATCTTGAGATATTGAATGGTATTTAACACAAACAGCACCATTAAGTGATGAAAGGTTTTCGGTGTTTTCTTTGTTTTCAAATCGCCCCGTATTTGGGGCAGATGCTCTCGAACTAACAATATATTCTAGAAACTTTTTATCTGAATCTAAACTTGGCAATTGAAATATAGAAACATTTACAACTTGCGATTCATTTTTATTAACGCCTTTACTCCCAAGAGATGATTGATAGCCTGAAGCAGTAATAACCACCCAATCTCCATTTTGTGGAGGGAGTGTCGTTACACCATAAATGTTAATAGGGCTATTCGAATTTACAATGGGTGCGACAGTCGCACACGAAGCAAGAAATAAACTTGATAATAATACTATAATTTTAAACACTAACTTTCCTTAGTAGCATAGCGCCGCGTTAAGAGGCTTTTAATTGTTGGCTAAAATATCAAACGAAGCGGAACCTAGCGACGGTTAAAAGTTCTGCTTTAATGGCTTATTATGAGGTTACATACTCGAATTAAGTACTTTTAAATCGTTTGCAGCTTGTTCTTTATTAACTTCAATTAATCCCGCAGCCCCCGAAAATGACATTACTGTCCCCATTGATGTTGCATCTTGAAATTCTATATCGAACCTTAAGTAATATGTCTTACCTTTTTCCATATCAATATTTCCAATTACATCTCCAAAAATCCAATTATCTAAAAATGAAGTTGAACCTATTTTTATCTCATGTGCCCCCGGCTCTAGGTGAGTTAAGACATAACCAGAATTTTTTAAAGAAAACTTTTCTTTACCATCGATAAAAATGGTTGGCCAAGTTCCCCCTTGAAAGAATTTAGATGGCCTATAAATATATAAAGAACTCTTATTTACATAAGTATTTTCAAAACCTTTAAACCGATCTCCAGAAGCAGAACATCCACTAAAAAGTAGTGTGCATATAATCAGAAATAATACTCTCAATTTGAAAAACCTCATAACGCCTCATTAAGAGACAAATAATTGTTGGCTAAAATAGCGACGCAGGAGCAAAAGCCAACTGATATTTGTCCTGCTTGAATGGCTTTTATGTAGTTACAAACCGAAGTCTCAATTAATTCTTGTATAAGAAAACTTTTCTTCAGTTGTACTTCCATTGTCTTCAATAGCAACATATATATTAATTTCGTTGTCGCTAACCTTCTCAATAGTCATGCCGTTGAAGTAAACTTTATTTTCCATAACTTTGACCAATACAAAATCAATAGTTTTATCTTTCTTCTCCCATCCTTTTAAGTCTCTATGAAAATGCTTTAATCTAAAGATAAGTGTTCCATTTTCTTCGGATATTGTCTCAATTTCATAGAATTGTACTTCATTTTCAACAACAAGCTTAAATGCTCCCATCATGCTCCCGCCAACAGCAGGCGACCATACTTCTTCAATGAGGCCACCAAATGCTTCACCTCTCCAATGACCTGAAAGCCATTTCACTACACTTAAATCAGCAGCAGGTGACTGCTGCTTACCTTCTAAGAATAATATGTTAGGGAATTTATCATTTGCTAAAATATCAAAACAAAATAGCATAAGGAAACAAAGTGCACTTTTTTTAATCATTTTATTGCTCCATGACAAGTTGGAATAATCTGACCACATAACGCCCTATTAAGAAGCTTTTAATTATTAGCTAAAATAAACAACGAAGGAGTATTTTATAGCTAACTGTTACTTTTTCTGCTTGAATGACTTGTTATAAATCGTTAATCACTACACTCGACTTTGGCATAATCACCGCCACCAACTGTACTATCAGGTATAGTAAACCCTATATTTTCAGCAGTTTGCGAATGGTTTTCGTTAATAGTAAACACATGTAACTTTCCTGTTCCCCCTCCACAGACTGAGGGGTAATCAACCAGTATTAAATTACCACAACTTTCAGCTTTAACTTCAATACCGGCTTCTTGCAGATAACTCTTAGTTAATGATATTGATAAACCATTATCCTGACACTGTAACTCCCCTGTACTTATATATACTTCAATATTATTGTCAGAGTCCGATTGGTTGCAACCGGAAAGAGATACCAGTATTGGTAGCATTAGATAAATAAATTTCATAGCGTACTCCGTTACTTTATTTAGATTTTTAACACCCCATTAAGAGGCTTTTTATAGTTGGCTAACATGTGAGGCGAAGCGGACTTAGCCAACAATTTTTAGCGTAGGTTTGAATAACTTACTATTTTTACTATGATACAGAAGCATTTACAACTTCCAACGTTCCATTGCGCTGTATTATGTGAACGAAAGCTAAGAACTCATCATCTGATTTTGAATACCCTTGTTTCCAGAAAACCCTTACGTCACTTTTTTTTCTAATAACACCAACCAACTCTCGTTTTGTAAAAAAACCAAGAGTTTCTTGATATGCTTTGCACTGTTTTTCAAGTTCATCTTTAGTGACGATACTTTTCATATTGTCACTAAAGTCTCGCACATGCTTTTCATGGTCAATTTCAGTGGAAGCATCCATAAGGTTATCCATTATAGGATTAACTATTTCCAATATTTCGTCATTTGAAAGCTTCAACCAATTCATGAATACTCCAAGATAGCTAACGCCCACTTAGGCGAAAAATATAGTTGGCTAAAATGTTGAACGGAGTGAATACAGCCAACTTTATATTTTCCGTTTGAAGTTCTTGTTATGCATTTTTTAGCATAGTGCTAATTTTATTAATAGTATTTAGATTTCTACCTGTCGCACTTTGACCTAAACAAGACTCTACATTTGCTACTAGTTTTGAACGACCTATGCCTTGAGGTGCATATAAATAAAGGACATTACCTTTAACTGTATACTCTTCAGAACTTGATATATATTTATTTAACTTATCTTGAACTAGGTTGATATTATTTTTACAAAAGTAAAAGTGTACAAATTTACCTTCAAATTCTTTGTATGGATTATTTAAAGCTGATGTTGAGAACACAGATTCTTCTAAAGAGAAAACCGCAGGAGCAAAGCCAAAGTTCTTGGATATAATACTTTGCACTTGCTCTGTTGGATTTTTAGGGCTTTTTAAAACGATATTGCCACTTTGGATATATGATGAAACACTTTCATAGCCACTTTGTTCCAAAAGCGGGACAAGCTCTTTCATCGGTAATATATTATTGCCCCCAACATTGATCCCTCTGAATAATACGATGAATTTTTGCACCAAATTCCCTTAAATGTCTAACGCCTAACTAGCGGCGCGAAATTGTTGGCTAAAATAGCGAACGGAGTGAAACAGCCAACTGTCTTTTATCCGTTTGAATGCTTTGTTAGTATCAACACATTCAAAATAAGCCATTTTAACTAAATGATAATTATGTAGAACTTAACACCATTCAATAATTTTTTATCGTGTCAATACATGCCAAATCACATAAGCCCAAGACAAGAAACCGTGCAGAATTGCCCATAAGATTGACTTATTTACGCTCCATGAAATAGCAATTGAAAGAGCTGTTCCAAATGTGATTCCATACTTTACTATTTCTTTCCCTGAATTATCCATTAATGACATTCCTAGTTTGGTTATTTTTATTAAGTATTATCAATTATAAGCATAATACTATGATGCATTGATATATCAGGGAGCTGGTACTCCCCGATAAGCGGTTTAGTTCAACAGCTTATTTGGAGACTACTCACTAATGTACATCCATAAATTAAATTTATTACGCATTAATATCACATATTTTTAACAATTTAGGAACAGTGAACTTTTAAATTTCATCACTATTTGGATATTACTGAGACTTATCACTAATAACACAAGGCTAGGTCATCAAAAAATATATTATAAATATTTTAAGTTCAACAATACCGCGAAGTGATCACTACTTCTTATATTATTGAGATAGCGATCTTCTTACCACCACCTTAAATCAATGAATGATTTTGTCGTCATTTACAGTGGTACATCAGGATGTAATTCGCTGACTAGGCAAACGCGATTATGAAGGGTTATTCTGCTAAGTTTTCAGACGACAGAAAGCAAAAAAGCCGACTCTTTCGGATCGGGTTTCTGACGTGTAGGGATATACTAATGTCGCGTTGCCAAGGATTGCAAAGAGCGACCTAATTGGAAGCGGAGAATGTCCTGTTCTCACATGGGCATGTCGAACATAAGTCACACTACTGTTTGCGCTACTGCTCTAAAGGTATAAATACTGTATTTTTAAACGCCAGAAAGCAAAAAACCCGTAGCATCAGCTACGGGTTTTTCTAATTGGAAGCCTAGCAATGTCCTACTCTCACATGGGAACTCCCACACTACCATCGGCGCTACTGCGTTTCACT
>NZ_JACGVS010000050.1:0-2376 GCF_014077345.1 Colwellia sp. BRX8-4 | reverse complement strand
TGCTTAGTTTTTCGGTCTAATAAGCTGTTGAACTAAACCGCTTCGCGGGGAGTGCCAACTCCCTGACATATCACTGCATTTCAACCACACTTAACTTGCTACTCAACCTTTTTTGGAGGCAAGTTATGACACCACTAAGACAACAGTTACTTGACTGTATGCAAGTACGACACTTTTCAATTAGAACACAGCAAGCCTATGTTCGTTGGGTTTACGACTTGGCGAAACATACCCATCGCTCCCCTGATTCATTGCAAGACAGTGAGTTAAAAAAGTACCTTTGGTCATTAACCCTAGAGCGCCATTTATCATCAAGTTCATGTGCACAGGCGTTTCATGCCTTAAACTTTTTTTATGGTCAAGTGCTTGGGCGAACGTTCAGTGAGCAGTTGTTACCTCCGATGAAGCGGCAACAGAAGATCCCTGAACTTTTAAGTATCTCTGAAGTGAAACGGATCATTGATATCTGCCACAATCCTAAATATCGCATGATGATCATGTTGTGCTACGGCTGTGGCTTACGTCTTAGTGAAGTCTGCTCGCTTAAGGTAAAAAATATAGCGGGAGAAGAAAAGGTTATACACCTCCAACAAGCGAAAGGCGCTAAGGATAGGTGTATCCCCGTATCTGATTCCTTGCTACACGAATTACGACTTTATTGGCAACGTTTTCACCCTATCGTTTACCTGTTTTTTAAACCGATAGAAGATAAACCGTTACATCAATCGTCATTACAAAAAGCCTATAACAAAGCAAAAAAGGATGCTGGGGTTGTTAAAACAGGCGGCATACACGCCTTGAGACATGCCTTTGCCACGCATCAGTTAATGGCTGGTATGCCACTACCTGAGTTACAGCATATTCTAGGGCATAAAGACATTCGAACCACCGTGCGATATACCCATTGGCTACCTCACTATCAAGGGGTGAACGAAGCACAATTTGATTTGCTTAAGCAATTGGATCTACACTCATGAACGGCTCATTACTTCAGCAAATTATCGCACAAGGGCTGCCACACCTCGAGAAGAAAACCATCACACCAAGGCAATGGCAAGTTTTACATCACCTTCAGGATTGTCGGACTCAAGCGATGGGCAGTTATCAATGGCACTGCAACCACTGTGAGCAAGATACCCATTGGTATTGTTCTTGTCGTGACCGACATTGTCCGGTGTGCCAAGGTAAATCACGAGAGCAATGGTTACGTAAACGACAAGCGGATGTACTCCCTGTCGCTTATCATCATGTGGTATTCACTTTACCGCATCAGTTTAATGGTTGGGCAACATTACATCCTAAGATACTTTATAAAACGCTATTTAAGGCTGTCTGGGAAACATTAAGTGAATTTGCAAATGCAAGACATCACCTGGATGGTCAGTTGGGTATGTTGGCGGTGTTACACACTTGGGGTCAAACCTTGTGTCGGCATATTCATTTGCACTGCCTGATCCCAAGTGGTGTGTTAACCCAAGATAAGCAATGGTGCTGTAGTCGTAAAGCGGGATACTTATTCCCGGTGAAAGCTTTATCAGTGAAGTTCAGAGGTAAAATGCTGAATGGTTTAGAGGGACAAGCCAACGCAGGTGAGCTTCATCGATTAGATCAAACAACGATTAGGCAAGTATTGAATCAAACGGCTCGGTTGAAATGGAATGTTTATAGCAAACCTACCATTGGTCATACCGATACAGTGGTTAACTATTTAGCACGTTACTGTAATCGCGTAGGCATTAGTGAAAGTCGTTTATCTTTAAGGGGCGAAAATAACGTATTAATGCGCTACAAGGACTATCGTACCAATGAGACAACTCATATGGATTTGTCTGCGGCAGAGTTGATAAGGCGATTTTTATTACATGTTCTGCCGAAAGGTTTTATGCGGCTGCGTTATTACGGATTCATGGCTAATTCAATAAGGCGTAAATCTTTAATCCTCATTAGGAAAAGCTTAGATAAAGAGATAGAGAAGCTTGAAGACGATATCACAGACAGAGTAAAGGATGAAATAGGACCTGAATGTCCAAGTTGTCATCATGCAGGGATGATCTTGATAGGAATTCTATTGCCGAACAAACCGTTAGCGCAGTTTCGAACGATCTAGTTGAGTGGTGTAATCTGTTAATTATGCGTTGAAAAAAGCGATAGTAGAGGCTTCGTTTGTCTTGAATAAAGCCCCTGATAAGGTAAACTGGCTTGATAACGTTGAGCAAAATAGAGTAAGGAAGCTACTGATAATGCGTTGTTGGTTAAACCCCTTCCTGTCACTGAAATGACTCAATAAACAAAAACCATATAGACGGTGCCTAGCGGCTCAGTCCAACAGGACATTTATCTCTCATGCTTCAACAAGAGATAAATGCTTAATTGTTA
>NZ_JACGVS010000099.1:0-218 GCF_014077345.1 Colwellia sp. BRX8-4 | reverse complement strand
ATGACGAAAGTAAACCTTAATTTGGTCTTTTCTTTAATGAAGAAGATTAATCAATTCAGTGTATGAATTGGTAGGTCTGGGCAGACTTGAACTGCCGACCTCACCCTTATCAGGGGTGCGCTCTAACCAGCTGAGCTACAGACCTATCTTATTAGCAAGCCCAAGGGCTTTCTTCTTCTAATTTGTTATCATGTAATTTGTGTAGACACTCGTGAAAC
>NZ_JACGVS010000052.1:0-2141 GCF_014077345.1 Colwellia sp. BRX8-4 | reverse complement strand
ATTTAAATCCAGTACGTGCAGGCATTGCTCCAACACCTGAGCAATCGAGTTTTACCAGTATTCAACTGCGTATCAAAGCAGCCATTATCGGAGAGCAACCGACAACGTTATTACCTTTTACGGGCCATGAACAGCAAGCTAAAACCTCCGGTATCCGCTTTAGTTTGAAGGACTATTTAACCCTTGTAGATGAAACAGGTCGCGTAATAAGAGCAGACAAACGAGGCGCTATCGATAAAAAAACCGCAAATATACTGTCAAGACTTCACATCAGCGATGACAGTTGGCTCAAACTCACCACAAACTTTGAAGGTATATTCACGGGCGCGGTCGGCACCGCAGAGCATTTGTGTGAATTTACTGAGCACGTGGGGTTAAAGCGCGCACACGGTAAAGCAAATGCCCAAGCTTGTTTGAATAGCGCGTAAACATAGCTACATTCAAAAACAGCAAGAAAAACACAGCTACCTTGGGGGAGAAGTAAAGCTTGCCTGAAATTCACTCATTTAATCAACTTCTATAAAAATCGATAGGCAAAGGCTTACAAGATGAAGTACATGCATTGTTAATGACCAATGGATAGCTGTTTTTCAGAGCATTATTATTGTGTAGCATTATCATGGCTGGCGTAGTAATTCTCACTGTTGCACATGCTTTCGGGAATTAGTCGGCGCAACCTGAAATGGAAATTACTGGTCGTTGACCTTTATTAGCTTGCTTATAGGTCAGCTTACAAAGTGTATCATCTGCTTTTATAGCATCAGCCAGCATACCTTCTGTATCACTCAAAAATGTAAAAATAATTGGTGATGAACCAGTTAACTCCCAATCAGCGCCTTCAGTGAAATTTAGAACTAATCTTATGTTTGTCTGTGTATTGGAAGGATACCCCCAATGAATCTTTATTCCTGATGATAGTTCTGCATCTTGCAAATTACCAAGTCCTTCAACTATGGCCTTAGCGTTAACTAGCGTGCTAGCTGACTCTAAGGCGCCCTTTAATTCATCCATTGCGGATTGTTGAGCATCACTTCGTATGCTTATAAATTTAGGAACAGCTACCGCTGACAAAATCCCTAAGATAACAATAACCACTACAAGTTCAATCAGAGTGAAACCAGATTGATTTTTCATATGGATTAATTCCAAAAAATTAAAGAAATACTATTAATGACAGCCTGAAAGTTGTGTATAAGAGACCTTTCAGTAGAGGCACGAAAAAAGACCGTTCCTAACAAGTTTTTAATCGTAACGAGGCTTTATAATTTTCAGCCTACTTATTTAAATAAAAATAAAATAACTTATATTTACTTGAAGTTAATTCTATTATCCTATCTTTTATAGCTGTTTGATTCAATTGAATCATAAATGTGGGTATGAGGTAATAAAGAATTATCATGGGTGTCTTGATAACTTTTCTCTCTATGAAGACCCTAATCTTTTCCAGCTTTTAGGTCAACTCTAGGGGGGCCACAAGGGGTCGTTCACCGTTATGATTTAAACTGTTCTAATCCTTTTCATTCTTTCATACTATTGCGTATGCGTAGGGTTATTTTTGAAAGTATAGGGCTATTAAAAATTTCTTCGCTAAACTCTTCAAAACAAGTTTTTAAAGATTCTGTATTTTTGGAACCTTCAAAATCCAGTAGCAACCATTGTATTCCACAATTTTTAAGCATGCTGGTTTGTTGCCTAGGCGAAATATAATCAAATAACCAATTATTAAAACTTCTATTGCTTCTTGAAAAGTTATAAACGCAAATACAATACAGCATCACCAGTACATACCTAATAATAAACATAACTACCTACTATCGCTCTCGATATATATGGGATGATACTGCCTAACTCATCTAAGAGATAAAAAATAAAATTTTCATGGGTGTCTTGATAACTTTATTATCCTATCTTTTATAGCTGTTTGATTCAATTGAATCATAAATGTGGATATGGGGTAATAAAGAATTATCATGGGTGTCTTGATAACTTAGTAATTCGTCCTAATCCGGTCCTTCCTATTAGGCGACAATTAGCTTGGCCGGGTCGCGACAATTAGGTTGACCGGTTTTGGTACACTTTAGATATATCAAATTCAATAGAGAAAGATATGTCTGGAAAACCCATAACCAAGCAACAGGTTA
>NZ_JACGVS010000065.1:0-423 GCF_014077345.1 Colwellia sp. BRX8-4 | reverse complement strand
TATTAGACGTCAACTAACTTGTCCGGTTGGCGTCAATTAACTTGGCCGGTATTTGAATTTAGTTGCATAGCTTGTTTTTTTCGGTAACTTTCTCCTTTTATTTGATAGATATCACTGTGGTGAACAAGTCTGTCGATAGCAGCAACAGTCATCATGTTGTCACCAAATATACTATCCCACTCACTGAATGCTTGATTCGATGTGATCAACAAACTGCCTCGTTCATAACGATGTGCAATCAGTTCAAACAACACCTGACTTTCACTATCAGTCTTTTTCACATAGCCGATATCATCTAATATCAACAGCTCATATTTATCGAGTTTTCTTAGGGCATCAGTTAAGCCCAACGTTTCTTTTGCACGTTGGAGTTCTTGAACAATAGCTGTACTAGTGCTGAATTTAACGCGCACTGCTTTTTCA
>NZ_JACGVS010000041.1:0-9050 GCF_014077345.1 Colwellia sp. BRX8-4 | reverse complement strand
AGTTACATTAACAAATACTACAATGTTTTGAGGATGCATTCAGGGATAAGTTATTGCTCGCCAATAGAATATGAAGCCCTGGCAGCGTGAAAAAAAATGTGTCCGTTTTATCGGGGGAAGATCACAATAACAGTTGGTTTTGTTCGCTTCGCTCTCTATTATAACCAACTATTATTTGCCTCTTAGTGGGGCGTTATATGCCTAGGGAATTATGAAGCAAATTATAGATTTGAGCTCACTTGATGAAATTGAACGTTCTCTTTATCTTGATGATACTTGGTGTGAAAATTGCTCAGAAGCAGACTTAGGTATCGGCAGACCAGAACTATATATTGAGAATAATCGTAAATTTATAAGTGGCTCTTGCAACGTTTGTGGTGAGCTATGTACTTCGGAAATAATTACTAAAAATATAACGTAACTGTTCTGGGCAATAGGCATATAACAAGTTACTCAAACGGACGCTAAACAGTTGGCTAGCACTCGTTCCTCGTACATTTTAGCCAACTATTTCGCGCCGCTTAGTAAGGCGTTATGCGGCATTGCGAATTCGATTAAATGTAATTGTGGTAGTTGCCTTTTCTTTATCATGGTTATTTACGCGTAATTAAATCTATTTCAGTTTTTGGTTAAATAGTTTTTCGCTAAAGCAGGTAAGTGGTAAATTCACTTTTTATTAGTGGCTCAAAATTCACGGTTTGGTGTGTCGCAATGCTGTGGTTTTTTTTAATGTGTATTTTATGTCGTTAATATTTATATAAATTGTGCGGTTTGTGGTAATGTAAAAATCACATAACAAGGCATTCAAACGGACAAAAAACAGTTGGCTGTTTTCACTCCGTTCAACATTTTAGCCAACTAATTTTTGCCGCTTAATGTGGCGTTAGGTGTAATGCGTATATAACTATGGATTTTATATTAAAGAGGCTTATTTGTAGCCACCTTTTATTGGCTTCTGCAATTATATTGTTTTCGAGTGGACCTGAAGGGATAATTCTTATACCTATTTTATTTTTGTGGTGCGTATGTGAATTGTTTTTAATAGTTGGTTTAATTAAGCAGATTTTTATAAAAGAAAATAATAGAGGTTCTATAAGTTTATGGTGTGCTTTTGCAGTTACTAGTTTTGTATTGTTTTATCAGTTTTCTAATTGAAATATTTACACCTAACAAGGCATTCAAACGGACAAAAAACAGTTGGCTGTTTTCACTTCGTTCAACATTTTAGCCAACAATTTTTTGCCGCTTAATGTGGCGTTAGTTGCCTTTATTCTGGTGGGAAATTCTGCTTTTGGTGTAAAACTCGCATTATTCTAATCGTATCACCATCGACCCAATAAGAAACAATCATTGATATTTCTGGAATGATTAACACTCTTCCACGAAAAATGTCTCTTTTAACACCCATTAGGGGGTGTTCTAGTAAGTTTTCAACTTTAGCTTCAATAGTTTGATCAGCTTTTTCTGCTGCACTTGGATTAAAATCAAAAAGAAATTCAAATGTTTTTTCACGATCATTTAATGATTCTTCTTCCCAAAAGATCATGATTTGTCTCTATTACGGATTTTCTGTTTTCTTGCTTCCATTAATTTTTTTGCTTCATCATGCAAAATAAAATTAGCTTTTCCATTATCAAACTTGTCAAATGCTGCATTTATTTGTTCCGATAACCATGCATCATGGCTTATAGTTTTTCTTTGTTCTTCTGCTAAACCTTCTGCAAGTTCTCGGCATGCGTCGCTAAGAGTACGGCCTTGGCTTTCCGCCATTTGTTGCGCTAAACGTTTCGTTTCTTCATCAACTCTAAATTGAATGCGAGTGTCCATAATATGTTACCTTAAATTAGTTTTGTACTCACAAATGTTAGCACTGCAATTAATCCAAGGCAACTAACAAGTTGCTTAAACGGACAAAAAACAGTTGGCTTCCCTCACTTCGTTCGTTATTGTAGCCAAACTATTTTTAGCCGCTTAGCAAAGCGTTATAAGTATTCAAAAAGGGAGTGTATATGTCACCGGATGAGATCAAATTAATAATTAAAAAGTATAAATTTAAATCTATCAAAATTTTAGCGGGATTTCTTTTACTTGCTGTTTTTGCAAATTGGTACTTAATTAATTCAAGTATTGAACGTCATGCTGAGTTAGGTTTACCTTATACAAGTAGCGATTCTGGTTTTATTTGGGGTGCAATAAGCACAGGGTTATATACAGTTTTGGCCCTATGTTTTTATTCTATCGAAAAAATATTGTTAAAACTGTTAATCAAACCTAAAACAGAGTCAGAGTAAAATACTTATAACAAGCCACTCAAGTAGGACAAATAACAGTTGGTTTTGTTCGCTTCGCTCTCATTATAACCAACTATCATTTGCCTCTTAGTGGGGCGTTAAGTGGCTCGGAGGCCGAGAGTATTGTTCACATTCCTTAGAAGTCTTTTCTCAAATGATTTACTTTTTGAATTAAGCGAAAATAAAGTTTCGATTAAAGATTTTTCTTCTGATATTTCATTCGAGGAAGAACCTTATATTGCTTTAGAAAATACTAAGAAAGGGGAAATCATAAAGGCAATCGGAAAGGCTGCTAAAACCCTATCTTCTCCTAATATAAGAGTGCTTAACCCTTTCAAGCACAGTCGGTCTTTTGTCGCAGATTTTATGTGTGCAGAGAAAATATTGCAGCATGGCATGTATACAATTCACAATTCAAGAATCAGACCTGCACCAAGAGTTATTATTCACCAGTTAGAAAAAACTGATGGTGGTCTTACAGATATAGAAGAAAGAGTATTACGCGAGTTAGCACTAGCTGCAGGTGCCCGCGAAGTTGTTATTTATTTAGGTTGTAAAATCAATACGAATGTTGAAAACTTTGATACAGTAAAGGCAAGAGTATCAGCCACTTAACAAGCCACTCAAGCAGGACTTTTAACAGTTGGTTAGGTTCCGCTTCGCTTCACATTTTAACCAACTGTTAAAAGCCTCTTAGTGGGGCGTTATATGTACATGAGATTATGCTAACACGAGCTGAACACACAAAAAGAGTCAAGCAAAAAAGATTAATACTGAGAGTCATTTATGTATTAACTATTTCAGTTTTCTTAGCTCTAATAATCAACAGCTATTTAGAAAGTAAAAATAGTGATATCCAGATTGTATCGAAATGGCACGAATGCAAACCGAATAATTGTGAATATAAATTAGAAATAGAGAATACTTCTAATTTACGTAAATCAGTTTTTGTTCGAATAAATGCATTCTATAGAAAAGTTCACCCTGAAGGTGGTGATACTTTTCATGTGGTAAATTCAGAACGTATTGAGATAAATATGGCGCAATCTAGCAAACAAAATTTGTCAGGTAACATAAAAGTTCCTCTGAAAGCACATTTTTTAAAGTTTACGGTTGGTACAATATAAAGTACATATAACAAGCCACTCAAGCAGGACAAATAACAGTTGGTTTTGTTCGCTTCGCTCTCTATTATAACCAACTATTATTTGCCCCTTAGTGGGGCGTTAGGCATACATTAAATGGATATCAGTGTAAATTTCAATTCAGATCTCTTCCATCTTCATTTAGCAGATGAAGCTCAGGTTAACCCTGGAGTATATGGTGCGGAGTTAGCTTGGTGGCTTGGGAAAGAACTTGCTAAAAAAGGTGTTCCCACAAAATACCCGTAGTCAGAAGATTGGGGTTGGTTCATTGAATATATTGTAGATGATAATGAATATTCACTTTGTTGTGCGAATGTAGAAAATCGAACCAATGAATGGCATATTTACTTAAATCCACATGCTAAAAGTCTGTTTGGCCGAAACAAAGCAAAAATAGAGGATGCTCATTTGCTTATCTCTGCTTTAAAGGAACTGTTAGAAAAAAACAAAGAAATCATAAATGTCGTATGGTGCGGCACATATGCCTAACAAGGCGTTCAAACGGACAAAAAACAGTTGGCTGTTTCACTCCGTTCACAATTCTAGCCAACAATTTTTTGCCGCTTAACGTGGCGTTAGAGGTACAAGGATGCATCGGTTCATTTCTCTTTTTATAGTCTTACTATTAAGTGGCTGTGCTATTTCAGCGGCAATATACAAATCAGGTATTAAATTTGAAGGACTAAATGTTGTAAAAAATACGTTTGGTTATCATGTAAACCTAGATCTGAATAAGAAAATAGACTTGAAAGCTGGTGGTTGTGATCAATATTCTCAACAAGGTATGATGGTTTCGCCTCTTATCCCTTTACCTCCTGTTATACCTGTAGATGATGGGGAGCTAAAATCAAATGTTAATGAGTTATTATCTTTTGTTATTACTTCATGGAAAGGAGATGAGTTAAATATTTCAAGTAACTATTTATTATTATCACTTGATGGAGTATCAACAAAGGTAACTATAAGTAATATTTCGCGTAATGAACTAGCAAAAGATATTATTACTTATAAATATCAAACAAATATAAAGTGTGGTTCTATCAAAGACGCAACACTAGAAGTTAAAGGCTTTCAAGAGTCTAATCTCATTTATAAGTTAAAATATTACGAAGGTACGGAGTTCGAAGCAGGTTATTTGTCGGCGTAAAGTACCTCTAACAAGAACTTCAAACGGAACAAAAACAGTTGGTTAGGTTCCGCTTCGCTTCACATTTTAACCAACTATTTTTGTCCGCTTAAGTGGGCGTTAGGGCTAAATGCAAGTATGCAGGTGTTTTTAGCTTTTTTATTGTTTTAGTGTTTCGGGGAAACCAAATATGTTACATCCAGATTTTCCTGTCGTTGATGGGCAGTATAGGATAACGAATGAATGGCTTATAACTCTTAATCAACCTCACAATAGAAGGGTTGAGGATGGTTCTTTAGTGCTCTGGAGGCCAGGAGTAACGGTTTGGATTAACATCTGGAATAATGATGATAACGAAACAATTGAAGAAATAATTAAGTGGATCTCTTCTGGTTCTGATCCAAAAGCATTTGATGTGGAATCAATTGTTAAAGAAGGACTGACTAAATATTCATATAGACTAAATGAAAAAGAAAATAATAAACTAACACTTACGTATAATGGTTACATCATTACAAATGACTCATACGTTCAGATTACTGTTTATTTTAATTTAGATAACGATGCTAAAGTGGCTAAATCAATAATTGATAGTCTTGAGTATGTTCAGCCCTAACAAGCTGTTAAAGCAGGACAAAATTCAGTTGGCTGTTTTCGTTCCTCAACATTTTAGCCAACTAAATTTTGCCTCTTAACAGGGCGTTATATGCCAAAAAGGAGTTAAGGCTTGCATCTCGTAGCATTTTTAAAAATCATTTTTTCTTTTTTCACCATGTTAGCTTTTGTTTTTCCATTAATACTTATTAATGAAATTATAACTCCTTGGTCAGAAGCTAAAATTGAACTATCTAGGCTATATCCAAGTAATGTATATTTAGCGCTGGAGTCAAAATCAGAGGAAGAAACATCATCTCCTTCTGGTGATATTACTTCTGCATATAAAATGAAAAGTTATTTAGTGATACCATCAAATAAAACGATTCGGTTTACTAAGAAAGCAGATGATAAAGTAGCATTCGAAGAAGTTGAAAATTTCACAGTTACATATTTACTTATTAATGCATTCTTACTTACGCTTTTTTTCTTTCTTGGATTGCCGATCTTAAAGAAACTGGTCAGTGGCAAACTAATTTCGAAACGAGTGTAGTTGGCATATAACAAGACGTTCAAACGGACAAAAACAGTTGGCTGTTTCACTCCGTTCACAATTTTAGCCAACAATTTTTTGCCGCTTAACGTGGCGTTAGCAGTATGTCATAGGGTTGGCGTATCATTGACGTACATTTGTCGTATACAAAGAAGGAATTTCTTACCAATATATTGACTCGATCATTATGTGGAAGAATATAAAATGGAAATGAAAATAAACTCTCAAAAAGTAATATCTGAACGTAAAAATAAAGCATGGAGTCAACAGCATTTAGCTGATGCAAGTGTTGTTAGTTTGAGGACTATACAAAGAGTAGAAAACAATGGAACTGGATCTTTGGAGACTATTAAAGCTTTAGCTTCTTGTTTCGAATTAGATGTTAACGAGTTATATGAAAATGACACTAGAACTGAAACCAGAGCAAATAAAAATCCGGTCAAATCAAAATTAGTGGTTGCTTGTTCACTGATAATTGCTCTTTTCGGTAGTTCTATGTTTTTAACTTCATCTTCTATGGCTTCATCTATGACAATTTCTGCTCAGAAGGTGCTAACGTCTAAAAATAATGATTATCATCTTTATAGTAATAACGTTGAAATATTTTTACCTAATGATGTCATATTTGAACTTTTAATAGATTCAAAATGGGAAACGGACACACCATCAATCGCTAATGGAACTGTAAAGATTCATTTGGAAAAATCAGTTATTTACATCGATAAAGCTTCCATCATTAGAACGGAACACGGAACTAAAATAACTGCTAATTATGCAAAAATGGCTAGTTCGGAATAATATACTGCTAACAAGCCACTCAAGCAGGACAAATAACAGTTGGTTTTGTTCGCTTCGCTCTCTATTATAACCAACTATTATTTGCCTCTTAGTGGGGCGTTATGTGTTTCGAGGGATAGGTGTAATTAATGGATAATGATGAACTATTAAAAATAAATGCAAAAATTAAGTTTGATGAAGTACTAGCGAATCAAAAGGATTTGGAAGAGTTTAATAAATTAGGCTCAAAAAATGAAGAGGTAAGAGATTTCATTCTGACAGTGATGCCGTTTGGTTTCCTTATATTAGCTAATATTTTTTTCACTATAGATACTGAATTATTTCAAGTGTTGTGTATTATTTTCTTTGCTTCGTCTGTTGTTCAAGGCATGGTTACAGCTGAAAGTAAGAAAACTAATCGTAGAATAGATTTACTACTTAAAATTATTAACCAAGATCAGAGTAAAAACACATAACAAGAAAATCAACAAGGACACGTAACAGTTGGCTACGTTTCGCTTCGCTATACCATTTTAGCCAACCATTACTTAGCCTCTTAGTGGGGCGTTAGAAGTTTTATCAAGGATGGTGTTCAATTGAAAAATTTACTTATTCTCATCGTTATTTGTGGAGCGGCATGGCAGTTCTACTTTAAAGACAGCTCCATTGTTGAAACCACTCACAAAAAAACTGTACCTGAATTCTCAAATAGTGATGCTATGAAAACATTAGCTCAAGCTAAAGAGATAGCTAAGCCTAAAGTTGCTTATAAATGCGATGGCAGGCAGCATTGTTCTCAAATGACTTCATATGAAGAAGCAAAGTATTTTATTCGTTACTGTCCTAATACTAAAATGGACGGTGATGGAGATGGTATTCCGTGCGAAAGACAGTTTAATAGGTAGGGTGCTTTCAAACTTCTAACAAGGCGTTCAAACGGACAAAAAACAGTTGGTTGTTTTCACTCCGTTCAACATTTTAACCAACAACTTTTTGCCGCTTAATGTGGCGTTATGTGTAAATCATGAATAGTGAGCTTCGAAAAATAATCTCCGACTTCCAAAATAAAGTCGAAGAAGCCAACGAGCTTCTAAAGAAGTTTCTTGATACTGACAAGCCTCACAATTGGGGGGTGTCGATTGAGCAGGTAGGTATGCTTGGAGGTAAGCATAAATACTTTTTCCACGGCGTAGGTTGTAAGGTTGAAATCAGCAAGAAGAATGTAGTCGATTTCGACTATGGCTCCAATGGGCGTATTGATGGTTTCGATGAATGGAGACTATGTGGTTTTGTTAATACGCGTAAAAAGCAATACCCCAATGTTCAAGAAAGTCACATTAAACAATGGTTTCAAGAAGCTATTGAGGCCAAAGAAATAAAGAAAGCGGATTCGAGAGAATATGGCAACTTATACTATCTCGTGGCAAACACATAACAAGGCAATCAACTACGCGCCGGTTATTGCGGCGTTAGCATACTTTAATTAGAATCGTGGTAATCAATATGGAACATTTAAATGAAATCAATTTGTAAAACTATTCTTTTAGGACTCCTTTTAGTTGGAGTGTCGTCTTGTTCTGATAGTGATCAACAACCAGATCCTGATTTCGTCCCCAAAAATATCAATAGTACCTTTTCTAAATTAAATAGCCCTGTTGTTCTTATTGATGAAGCTCATAATAATTTCCTTACAAAAAAGGGCAGATACAAGCCTTTTTCTCAAGTTCTGTCTAGTGATGGTTATACTGTGAAATCTAGTAAAGAAAAGTTCACTTTAACTTATTTAAAACAAGCGGATATATTGGTAGTCGCAAATGCACTAGATAAAAATAGACAGGACTGGAACCCTCCATTCGGAGATGCATTTGACAAAGGAGAAGTTGAAGCCGTTAAACAATGGGTATCACAAGGTGGTTCTCTTTTTCTAGTTGCCGATCACACACCTTTTCCAAAAGTTATAGAAAAACTATCATCTGCTTTTGGTTTTGAGTTTAGTAATGGTCATGTCCGTGACGCCTTATTTCGCTTAGATAATAAATCCCTTATAGAACATTCAATAACCCAAGATATCACTCAAGTTAAAACATTTGGTGGTTCCGCTTTTCAAATACCTGAAAGTGCACAGCCCCTTTTAACTCTAGGTAAAGGAGCCACATCTGTTGTGCCCGAGATACCTTTTCAAGTAAATGGCAAAACTCCAAGAGTATCAATGAATGGCTGGTATCAAGGAGCAGTTTTGGAAGTTGGTGAAGGTCGAGTTGCAGTGTTTTCTGAGGGGATGACGTTCTCATCGCAAGTTACGGTTTCAACGGGTAAAAAATATGGTTTAGTCTCAGATGGTGCGGAACAAAATGAACAGTTTCTTCTAAATGTCATGCATTGGCTGTCAAAGAAAATTTAAACGACAGGTGTACCCAGTATGCTAACAAGTCACTTAAAAGGACAAATAACAGTTGGCTATTTGCTTATATGGACTCCTCGTATTGTACAAGAAAAAACTTTTAAAATTTTAGATGCGTGCTTATATTCGGGCTCATAATGGGAAGCTATCCCGGCCACTTTGA
>NZ_JACGVS010000067.1:0-375 GCF_014077345.1 Colwellia sp. BRX8-4 | reverse complement strand
AAAAGTGCCCCGTGCATTTATCTTCTTTATTGGCTTGTCGAGCAATAGGCTCGTTTAATGCCCGCATAAACCAACTGATATCGATTAAGCGCTGTTTATAGACCTGTGCTGTTTCTTCAACCATTGCCATTTCGAATGGAGTTAATGTAGTTAATGATTGCTCTTGTTGAAATTGACGAGTCAACAGGGTGCCTTTAAACAACTTATGCCAACGGGACAGTACTTCTAGCGTCGTCCAGTTGTTAGCTTGTTCACTATCAACATGAAGGACTAAATGTAAGTGATTATTCATGACAGCGTGAGCACAAATATCAATAGCAAACACCTGAGATAATGTAAAAATGCGCTGTTCAATCCAATGACGCCTGTGCTCGT
>NZ_JACGVS010000059.1:0-1342 GCF_014077345.1 Colwellia sp. BRX8-4 | reverse complement strand
GTTAAACCCCTTCCTGTCACTGAAATGACTCAATAAACAAAAACCATATAGACGGTGCCTAGCGGCTCAGTCCAACAGGACATTTATCTCTCATGCTTCAACAAGAGATAAATGCTTAATTGTTATGTTGCAAAAGGAGATGCAGTTCATGAATCAGATTAAGAGTAACTTTCAAATATTAGCCGCTACAGCTTCAACACTTTATTTTGGCTTGTTTGCGTATGGAGCCTTTATCTTTATTAAAGAATTTGAAAATGTATTTGATTCGTTTGAATCGGAGCTACCATTTCAAACATCTTTATTAATTGGTACTTATCGTTACTGGGGCGTTTTAGGTTTAATCTCTGCTTTAATTTTGTTTAAAGTGAGCAAATGTAAAAGTAGTAAATCTATGTCGGTGCTTATTTGGCTTGGTGTTTTGTCAATATTATTAGTAGTGTTTGCTATTTGGGGTATTTATAGCCCTGTACTCGAAGGTAGCGGGCAAGCTGCAACATAACAAGCCACTCAAGCAGGACAAATAACAGTTGGTTTTGTTCGCTTCGCTCTCTATTATAACCAACTATTATTTGCCTCTTAGTGGGGCGTTATAAGTATTTAAATTTATGAGTATGATTTGAATAAAGTTATCTACATTACAGTTTCTTATTTAATATGTTGGCTTATTTCATATGTAATAATTAACGGTGCTGAAAATTATGAAAGTATCGTTAGCTATTTCATTCAAGGATGGACTTTCAGTGGCTTTGTTAAACCAACGTATACATGGGTTTTAAGTTTAGCTATTTTCCTTGTATATATAATTGTATTGTTTGTTCTTAAGAAAGTCAGAGATAAGCAAGGCGCATAATACTTATAACAAGCTGTTTAAGTGGGACAAATTACAGTTGGCTGGTTCCGCTTCGCTTCACATTTTAGCCAACTACAATTTTCCCCTTAACAGGGCGTTATGTACCGCCAAGTTTTAAAGTAAATTCTTGTTATAAGTTCGGTGGTTTCAGATTGTTTTAGTATTTGTCGCTTCGAGTTTTCACCAAGTAAAGGTGGGTAAATCAATTGAGTTTTTTTAGGTTGGCTCAAAGTTAATGTTTGGTGTTGTTTAGGCGGTGGGTGTATTTTATTTCTTCCGTTAATCTGTTAACTTCTTGTGTTGTTTGTTATTGTAAATTTCATAATAACCAATTACATAACAAGCTATTCAAGTGGGACAATGATCTTGATCTTCCCCCGATAAAACGGACACCAAAATCTAACTAAAGATGAGGTGTCTTATGCCCAAGTACAATAATCCAAGACGAACTTGGAAGTATTCAAACGACTTCAAAGTTAACGCTATTCAATT
>NZ_JACGVS010000060.1:0-1270 GCF_014077345.1 Colwellia sp. BRX8-4 | reverse complement strand
GTGATCTTCCCCCGATAAAACGGACACATTTTTTTTCACGCTGCCAGGGCTTCATATTCTATTGGCGAGCAATAACTTATCCCTGAATGCATCCTCAAAACATTGTAGTATTTGTTAATGTAACTGCCAAGTGTTCCGCGCAGTTCTTTATCACTTTGAAATACATTACCACGAATAACCTCAGTCTTCATTGAATGGAAAAATGACTCCATATGCGCATTATCAGTACATTTTCCCGCTCGGCTCAAGCTATGAATTATCCCATGTCGTTTCAATACTTTTTGATAAACGTGTCCACGATATTCTACGCCTCTATCAGTATGGAGCATCAAATCACCGGACGGTTTTCGTTTCTTAACCGCATTTTCTAATGTGCGTTTCGTGACGTCCATCGTTCTATTTTTATCTAAACTCCAGCTAATAATACGCCGTGAATATAAATCCATTATTACCGACAAATAACGCCATACGCCTTTTACTTTCAAATACGTGACATCGGCAACCCATACTTTATCTTTAGCCAATGGCACTTCACCATCAGGTCTTAAGTTTGTACCGGTCGTAAGAAAGCGCTTATAAAACGCAGAGCGTGTAGTTACCCGCATCACTCTAGCAACCAGCCCAAGCGCTCGATACAACCGTTCTACACGCTTTTTACCGATGTTGTATCCTTGCTTTTGTAATGTTTTAAAAATGCGGGGACTACCATATCGTCCTTTATTCTCGGTAAATATTTGCTGGATTTTCTGTTTAAGTTCAACATCTTCTATCGCACGGGCACTGGGTTGACGCTCACGCCAATCGTAATAGCCACTTTTAGACACATCAAAAAATTTAAGTAACCTTTTGACCTTTATGTCGGGTCTGAGTTTTTCGATGAATCGATATCGGCTTGATGCTCCTCGGCAAGAAACCGTTGCCACTTTTTTAGAATAAACAGCTCCTCCTTAAGCTCTTTATTTTCACGTGCTAGTTCCTGCTCTTTAGTCAGTACTTTTTTGGCTTTTGATTGGCCAGCCACTTTTTTTCGTTTATCAGCCACAATTATTCCTTCACGATATTCTTTTCGCCATCGTGACAGCATAAATGGGTGTATGTCGAGTTTTTCAGCGACTGATTTTATTGTGACACCAACAACATAACTTAATTGAATAGCGTTAACTTTGAAGTCGTTTGAATACTTCCAAGTTCGTCTTGGATTATTGTACTTGGGCATAAGACACCTCATCTTTAGTTAGATTTTGGTGTCCGTTTTATCGGGGGAAGATCA
>NZ_JACGVS010000025.1:0-52774 GCF_014077345.1 Colwellia sp. BRX8-4 | reverse complement strand
GCTGTACGCTCTGACATACCAGATTGGGCAGCGGCTGCTGTTTGTTTATGATCATTACGATAAGACATATATAAATTAACCTGTTGCTTGGTTATGGGTTTTCCAGACATATCTTTCTCTATTGAGTTTGATATATCTAAAGTGTACCAAAACCGGTCAACCTAATTGTCGCGACCCGGCCAAGCTAATTGTCGCCTAATAATAATCGTAGAATAAATATTCGCAGAATGAATAACATAATTTTTATTATGCAAATAAACCACTCTACTTACTTATTAATGCAAAAAATACACCAATAAAAATAACAAATAAATTCAATAACATAGAGCAAAATAAAATAATAAAATTATTAAATTGCAAACTATTATGAGAAATGATTAACCAACCTTTATGACATCAGACTGCTAAACTAGATTGTAAACCGACCAAGGGCGACAACACTTATGTTCGCTATTAGTACTTTCCAATTAAGTTAATAAACTACCTATAGTAAGTAATATCAGTGAGCTTTAAATCTTCAATCAAGTAATATGATCGTTAAACTAGGGTTTAACTCGTTCTTCTACGGTGAGAGGGTCGAACTAAAACCGACGGGTAAATAGCTTGTCAGTCATCTTGAATGGATAAGAATACAATCAGCAGAATCAGTAAGATAGATTACTGTATCAGAATATACACTAAAACAAAAAAAGCCTGAATAACGAATTATTCAGGCTTTTTTTATGCGTATTGCTAAAGCAAAACGGGCTTAAAAAGAGATTATCTTTTTGCCAATTTTTCTTTAATACGTGCTTTACGGCCAGATAGCTCGCGCAAGTAGTAAAGTTTAGCTTGACGTACATCACCGCGACGTTTGACTTCAATAGAGTCAACAATAGGGCTATGTGTCTGGAATACACGTTCTACACCAACACCGTTCGAGATTTTACGAACAGTGAATGCAGAATTGATGCCACGGCTTTTTATTGCAATAACTACACCTTCAAATGCTTGAAGACGTGATTTATCACCTTCTGTAACTTTTACTTGTACAACAACAGTGTCGCCTGGTGCGAATGCTGGTAAATCTGTTTTCATCTGCTCTTTTTCGAGCATATCAATAATGTTACTCATAATACCTTCTTCCTAGGGTTCACAGGCATCAACAAAATCATTTATTATCTTCTTTAATAGAAGCTAACATTTTCTTTTGTTCTGCTGTCAGAGCTAGGTTAGTTAATAGTTCTGGTCTTCTGGTCCATGTTCTTTCTAGTGACTTAAACATACGCCATTGCTTTATGTGTTCGTGATTACCACTTAATAGCACTTTAGGTACCGACATAGCTTCTATTGAAGTGTCGAGTACTTCTGGCCTTGTGTAATGAGGACAATCTAATAAACCCTCTGAGAAAGAATCTTGCTCAGCTGACTGATTATGTCCTAAAACACCGGGCACAAAACGTGCTATAGCATCGATCATGTTCATTGCGGGGAGTTCTCCACCACTCAAAACATAATCACCGACAGACCATTCTTCGTCGATTTCCGACTCAATTAATCGTTCGTCTATGCCTTCATAACGCCCTGCTATAAATAGCAGCTTATTATGTTGTGCTAATTCGCGTACACCAGCTTGGTCGAGTTTACGTCCCTGCGGCGACAAATATATAACCTTGACTTGTTCTTTATCAGAACTACTATTATCACCTATCGCAGAATCTGCAGCGAAATTCGCAGCAGCTTTTGCAGCTTTAATAGCATCACGTAGCGGTTGCACCATCATTAACATGCCCGGACCACCGCCATAAGGACGGTCATCAACGGTTCTATGTTTATCGTGCGTAAAGTCTCTTGGATTCCACTTATGAAATTCAATTAACCCGTTACGGATCGCTCGGCCTGTCACCCCATACTCTGTAATGGCGTCAAACATTTCAGGAAAAAGGCTTATCACCCCATACCATCGTTTGTTTGTTAAAACACTATTACTCAAGTTAGAAACCTGGGTCCCAGTCAACACAAATTTGTTTATTTTCAGCACTAATTGATTTTACAACTTGTTCAAAAAGATACGGAATTAAACGCTCTTTTTGACCAAAGCCGTCATTACGATTAGCTTTAACAACCAGTACATCGTTAGCGCCAGTTTCTAAAATTTCAGAAACATGACCAAGGTCGTAACCTTTGTCAGTAACAACAGACATGCCGATCAAATCGCGCCAGTAAAACTCCCCGTCGGGCAATTCTGCTAGTGCGCTTTCGTTGACAAATATTTCTGATCCGACAAGCTTTTGGGCTATATCACGATCATCAATACCAGCAACATGAACAACGAGTCCGTTATTATGTTTGCGCCAATCAGATATATCGACTGATTGTATTTTATTCCCTAATTTTAGAGACCAAGGAAAATAGTCTAATATAGCTTCGGTTTCATCAGTGAACGAATGAATTTTCAACCAACCTTTGATACCGTAAACTGCGCCTACTTTACCTAAGATGACTTCTTTATTTATTTCTTCCACAACAACTCCTAAACCTACTAAATTAATTAAGCTGCTACTTGAGCGTCTTTAACTAACTTAGCCACACGATCAGATAAACCAGCACCCTGACCAACCCAATGGTTGATACGGTCTAGGTCTAAGCGTAATTTCTCAGCTTGACCTTCTGCTGTTGGGTTAAAAAAGCCAACTTTCTCGATGAAACGACCATCGCGAGAGTTACGGCTATCTGCAACAACAACCTGATAGAATGGACGCTTTTTGGCGCCGCCACGAGCTAAACGAATGGTTACCATATCGCCCTCTATTATTTAAAGTGTTAAAACGAATTTTCCAGACATTTCCTGACACCCTAGGTGACAGAAAAGCTCGCGTATTTTACGCTTCCTAGGATAAATAGCAAGTATAAAGATCGCCCAGTGCTAATGATAAACCTGAAATGACTAAAGACTAAAAGCAAAAAAGGTAGCGAACGCTACCTTTTGAAATTAAATATTGTTTAACTTAACGGCCGAACATCCCGCCACCTGGGCCACCGCCTGCACCGCCTGGAGGCATCATGCCCTTCATTGAGCGCATCATTTTCTGCATGCCACCTTTACCAGACATTTTTTTCATCATTTTTTGCATTTGCATAAATTGTTTTAATAAACGATTCACATCTTGAATTTGAGTACCTGAACCTGCAGCAATTCTACGTTTTCTAGAACCTTTAATAATATCAGGACGCTCACGTTCACCTTTAGTCATAGAGCTAATAATAGCTTCCATTCGTAAGGTTAATTTATCATCCATTTGATCTTTAATTTTATCTGACATATTGCCCATACCTGGCAATTTGTCCATCATGCTAGTCATGCCACCCATGTTTTTCATTTGCACAAGTTGCTCACGAAAATCTTCTAAATCAAAACTTTTACCACTTTTAAATTTTTTGGCTAATTGCTCAGCTTTCTTCTTATCAACCTTTTGTTCAACTTCTTCGATTAAAGAAAGTACATCGCCCATACCAAGAATACGTGAGGCAATACGGTCAGGATGGAAAGGTTCTAATGCTTCAATTTTTTCGCCAACACCCATAAATTTAATAGGCTTGCCGGTAATATGGCGAATAGAAAGCGCAGCACCGCCTCGAGCGTCACCGTCAGTTTTGGTCAGTATGATACCGGTTAACGGTAAAGCGTCACCAAAGGCTTTCGCTGTGTTTGCCGCATCTTGTCCCGTCATTGCATCAACGGTGAATAATGTTTCTATTGGATTAATAGCCGCGTGTAGATCTTGTATCTCAGTCATCATGTCTTTATCAACATGTAAACGACCCGCAGTATCAACAATTAATACATCAAATAAAAACTTTTTAGCATGTTCAATAGCTGCATTAGCAATATCTATTGGTTTTTGCGAAATATCACTTGGGAAAAATTCAATATTAATTTCGTTTGCTAATGTTTCTAGCTGTTTAATAGCAGCCGGACGATAAACATCGACACTGACGACTAATACCTTTTTCTTTTCACGCTCTGTTAAGTATTTTGATAACTTTGCCACAGAGGTTGTTTTACCCGCCCCTTGTAAACCTGCCATTAATACAATGGCTGGCGGAGCCGCTTTTAAATTAAGGGTCTCGTTGACTTCACCCATAGCGTGTTCAAGTTCTTTTTGAACAATTTTTACGAAGACTTGTCCTGGAGTAAGACTTTTAGAGACATCTTGACCAACCGCGCTCTCTTTTACTTTAGCGATAAAATCACGAATAACCGGTAAGGCAACATCCGCTTCAAGAAGTGCCATACGCACTTCACGTAATGTTTCTTTAATGTTGTCTTCTGTTAATCGGCCACGGCCGCTGATATTTTTTAACGTTTTCGTTAAACGATCGGAAAGATTCTCAAACATGTATGACTCTATATTGTGCTGAATATAAAAATTATTGCATATTATACCCGCCAATAAAATAAGCGAAAGGATTAATAGCAAATCCTCTCAGTTTCTTCATGCTCATTAGCGTTAGATTTATCAATTAACTACAAGAGTAAAGAACAGCAGATCAGATAAATAAATCGTCGTTATTTGATAACGACTAATGCACCTTAATATAAGTATGGTAAGCTGTAGGTTGGTTTAACTTTTATATAATTAATATAGTGACTGTCTTGGAATATTTATCTGCATTACTGACAAACTTTTTAGCCCTAAGTGCTGAAGCAAGTCCTTGGTTATTATTAGGTTTACTCATCGCTGGTTTAATGAAGTCTTGGGTACCCACTAAAATTTTAAGTCAACATTTAGGCGAAGGGAAACTCGCTATTATTAAAGCCGCACTCATTGGCGCACCTTTACCTTTATGCTCATGTGGTGTTATCCCTGTTGCGACTGAATTACGTCGCAGTGGCGCTTCCGCTTCTGCAACCTCATCCTTCTTAGTTGCGACCCCAGAAACAGGCGTTGACTCTGTTTCTGTTTCATATGCTTTATTAGGGCCCGTGTTTGCTATTTATCGTCCAATAACTGCGATATTTTCTGCTATTATTACAGGCTTATTGGTTTCAACGATAAAAAAAGAAGACATTACTCTGCCAAAATCAGCAACTGAAGATGCACCTAGTTGTTGTCCAAGTAAGAAAAAAGTAGTTACTGAACCTGTACTTGCGACAGAAAATGTAAAATCTTCATGTTGTGCCAGTGAAAAAACATCTGAACCACCAACAAAATCAGCAAGTTTTATCAGTAAAACCACCTCAGGTATTCATTACGCGGCAACGCAATTGATAGACGATATCATTATTTGGTTATTAGTCGGTTTAGTTTTTGCCACGTTAATAAAAACATTTTTACCCGCCTCTTTTTTACTTAGCTACGGAAGTGGTTTAGGCGCAATGTTAGTGATGATTGTTATATCAATCCCTATGTATATTTGTGCCACTGCATCGACCCCTGTCGCCGCGGGCTTTATTTTAGCCGGTATATCTCCTGGCACAGCGTTGGTCTTTATGATGGCTGGCCCTGCAACCAATATTTCAACATTGGGCGTCATTAAAAATGAAATGGGCAGCAGTGTTTTAATCCGGTATTTATTAGGTATTTCGTCGTGTGCAATTGGCTTTGGCTTACTACTTGATTGGGGCTTGGCGTTTTTTGATATTAATATTACGCAGCAAATGCAACATAGCCATGAGTTACTACCCTTTTGGTTTGGGTTAACTTGCGCAGGGTTAATTGCCTTTTTATCGATAAAGCCTTTAAGAAAATTAGTTTTATAGTTTTAATATAGGGTGTATTACCCGCATTCTGATAGAATCGTTTGCAGGTATAAATACCTAACTTTTAAGTTCTTGTGTGGGAGCACGTTGTGAGTTTTTCGGATATTTGTTCTTTAATTGCATTTTTTGCTTATGCTGTAGCAACTTCTGCAATGTTATTACGTTTATTTCACCCTAAAGGGCCTAATTTAGTTTTTGTATTATTTTTTGGCTGTTTAGCTATGGTGCTTCACACGTTAAGTAATGCACAGTTTTTAGTTGCTCAAGCGGATATTAACTTTGCATTGCCTAACGTTATTTCTTTAGTCAGTTTAATTATTTGTTTATCAGTCTCTGCATTTGCTTTGCGCTTTAAGGTGAATTTACTCTTACCAGTTATTTATGGTTTTGCGGGTATTTGGCAATTTTTGATGATATTCATACCGAGTGTTGAACAAGCCCCCTTAATTAATCACCAATTAAGTGTAATAAGCCATGTAACGCTTGCACTGCTCTCTTATTGTACGCTGATTATTGCGACACTTTATGCGTTTCAAGTGGCTTACATCCATTTTAAATTAAAAACAAAAAATTTGGCGGCGGTCAATCATTTACCACCACTGATGCAAGTTGAAGGTCAGCTTTTTATTATATTAAGTATTGGCACGAGTTTTTTATTACTCAGCCAAGTGATTGGCTTCTTATTTTTAGATGGGATGATCTCACACGAAAACTTACATAAAACAATATTGTCTATATTAGCCCTACTGGTCTATTCAACGATACTCTGGGGTCATTACAATAGGGGTTGGCGAGGACATCGAGTATTAATATTAATGGTTACCGGTAGTGCTTTATTAACATTGGCATATTTCGGTAGTCGATTTGTTAAAGAATTTATTTTACTGTAAATTATCAAAATAATGGTCATTAAATAAGTATATAACGTACTTAATGACTATCTATAACACAACATAGGGTTCCTTTTTTGGACAACATATCAACGGAAATGCTCTTTGCCATTCTTGGCATTCTAATTATTCTATCAGCCTATTTTTCAGGATCTGAAACTGGCATTATGTCGCTTAACCGCTATCGACTTCGCCATTTAGAAAAACAAAATCATCAAGGTGCTAAACGCGTCAGTAAATTATTAGAGCGTCCAGACCGTTTAATTGGTTTAATACTTATTGGCAATAATCTTGTTAATATAGCGGCCTCTGCGATTGCCACTATTATCGGCTTACGTTTATTTGGTGACATGGGTGTGTTGGTTGCAACCATTGCATTAACACTTGTTGTGCTTATATTTTCTGAAGTAACCCCAAAAACATTAGCGGCGTTATACCCTGAAAAAATCGCTTTTCCAAGCTCAGTTGTCTTATCTGTTTTATTGAAGCTGTTGTTCCCTTTCGTTGTTGCTGTAAATTGGATCACTAACGGTTTATTGCTATTAATCGGTGTTAGTTCTGAACAACGTGTTCATCACAGTTTAAGCTCAGAAGAACTTAGAACCGTTGTTAATGACTCTGGGGCTATGTTACCCGAGCGCGATCAAAATATGTTGGTCGGTATTCTTGATTTAGAGAAAGTGACCGTTGAAGATATTATGATCCCACGTAATGAGTTAGTGGGCATTGATATTAATGATGACTGGAAAAAGATTCAAAAACAACTGGCACAATCAAACCATACCCGTGTGTTATTGTATCGAGACAATATGGATGATGTTGTCGGTTATATTCATCTACGTGATGCATTGAAACTCTTATTCAAAAATCAATTTACTAAAACCACCTTAATCAGAGCAATAAAAGAATTATATTTTATTCCCGAAGGCACCACCCTGAATGTGCAACTATTAAAGTTTCAGCATGCCAAAGAACGATTAGGCTTAGTCGTCGATGAATATGGTGACATTCAAGGCTTAGTAACCCTAGAAGATATTTTGGAAGAAGTCGTTGGTGACTTTACAACAACGATGACGCCGACGACAAGTGAAGAGGTTAATGCACAACCTGATGGTAGTTATTTAGTCGATGGTAGTGCTACGGTGAGGGATATTAATAAAGAAATGACATGGAATTTCCCTACCGATGGCCCTAAAACATTAAACGGCTTAATTATCGAATATTTAGAAGATATACCAGAAGCTAATTTAAGTGTACGTATAGCAGGTTACCCTTTAGAAATTGTTGATGTCTCAGATAATATGATCAAAACAGTTAGGATCCTTCCTGAACTTTATCTCGATAATGATAAAGAAAAGTAGCAAGTTTGGTTACACCATAGATATAACACAAGGCCTTAAATCATCATTTTAAGGCCTTTTTTTATGAAATCCTTATCATAGTAACAATTACTTTTAGATGCTCTTATTTCTTCTTTTGTGGATAATAGCAGCAAGCCACAAAGTTATTCACAGAGTTATTCACACCACTTGATCTAATAATGATTTTTCCACAATTTCTGTGGATAACAAAACGCAGCCCAATAAGAGCCAGCCCTCAAATAATGCAATGCCTTTCTTTAATATTTATGAAGTTTTTTTTACAATAATTTTTATGATAAGAAACGTAAGCCTTTGCGAGCATTTTTACTGCAAAGAGATTATATAAGTACTATTTATGCTACATGTTATCACTACTTATGTTATGTAACTCGGTGAACAATCATTGGCTTTAATTTAGCCCTAAAACTAAAAAGCATGACCTTTTTATAAAAGACCATACTCACAAAGCTAATTACAGTTATATCGACAAATAAACTTTATGCAAAAAATAATCGCCATAACCAACCATGATTTAAATCTGCTTCACAGCTTTTTAATTGGCTACTGTAGCGCCGTGCTCGGTTATCGACTTTGCGGGCGACCTTTGCCAGCCAAGGCTTCTGTTTATAAGAGCGACGCTTAAAGCCTCCCCAACCTTCGTGATAATTTAAATATTGGTTGTAAGCATCCCATTTAGAGACCTTATTAATTTTCTGTGTTTTAAATATAAACCAACCCATAAAATCAATAGCGTCGTCAAAGTCATCACGGTCGGCGCCAGAATTGTCTGTTTCTTTAATATAATCATCCCAAGTCATCGTTTTTGCTTGAGAGTAACCGTAAGCAGTACTTACCCGACCCCAAGGGATAAAACCCAGTAAATAGTCTCTAGGAGGCAAAGCATCGGCTCTAAATGAACTTTCTTGGAACATCATACTCATGGGCACATGGATAGGCACCCCCCAACGCTCACGCACTTCTTTGGCAGCAAAATACCAATCACGGTGTTCACGAAAAATTTCACAGATATTTTCAGGATTTTTTGGCGGTGATGTAGCACAACTTGAGAGGAGTATGATGCTGAACAATGAAATAAGAAAAGGTTTAATAAACGACATAACATCAGTACGTTATTGGATTGGATATTGTTATCATGCCAGAAAGACGACCTTATACCAACTAGATAATAGTGAGAGTAGTGTTGTAAAAAATATTTTTATTTTAAATGAAACATTATTGAACTAAAACTAGAACTGCCACTCTTACTTAGCAGTGTTTATGTTTCTCCCTTAGTAGTTATGTTTTTATTGCGCATTCTTTTTTAAGTAATGCGTTTTTTTTTGCCTAAATTCTAGTAAAAGTTTATCAGCATTTTATCCGGAACAACCGATTTAATCACCAACGACTCTGCCGATAAAACAATGAATAAAAATAGCTAAATAAATGGAACTAAAACCACAACTAACACTCTTACTTTATAAGTGTTTATGTTTCCCTTAGTTATTATGTTTTTATTGCGCATTCTTTTTTAAGTAATGCGTTTTTTTTTGCCTATTATTTAGCAAAATGTTTGCTTATTATTTAGCAAAATGAAATGAGTAAAGTCAACGCAACAAGGAAGTGAGGGCTTAAGAGAACGATTATACTTGAACAAGAGTTTTATTGTCAGGAGTGAAAGATGGAATAGCACGTTAACTAACGCGCTATTCTGGCGAGTAATTATTAAAGACTATTTACCAAAATAGTCAGCTAAAAAAGTATCAAAATCTACTTGGTCAGCGTTTTCAATATCCTTTTGTCCTTGATGTGATTTTGTTGCCGCGTCAATAAAATACTGCTCATTAAACACCTGATAATCTGCCGCTAGTAACTGTTGACGATAGTCTTGTGCTTTTTGTAAAGCGATGCCCGTTAAGCTTTGATTTTGATTTACCACACAATCAAGTAATTGAGCGGAAGGTGTTAAATTAGGATCAAGCAATTTTTGTTGTTCATTGGCCACCGCTTGACTATATTTGTCACTGCCATAAGCACTATCTAATAAGATTGCGACTTTCTCCATTTGTTGGAAAATTTCACTGCCCCAGGCTTTCACTGATTTATCACAACCATTATCATTGAGTAGTAAAAGTGGATCTCTGCCTCGAACAACAACTTCGTCCATATTGGCATCGCAGCTTTCTTGTTGTTGATAAGTAAATAAAGGGCTATCTGCTAAGGCACAATAGGTAATGAAAACATCGAGAAAATAAACTTGCTCAATGCTTATCCCCGTATCAGAGAATGGATTAACATCAAGGGCGCGTACTTCAATGTATTCAACCCCTCTATTTCTTAATGCTTCTGAGGGTTTCTCTCCAGATTTAGCAACTTGCTTAGGCCGAATAGGCGCATAAAGTTCATTCTCAATCTGTAAAATATTACTGTTAAGTTGCTGATATTTTCCGTTAACCTTTACACCAAAGGCAGCAAACTTTTCTGAAGGTAAATTAATCGCATTTTGTACACCATCTAAGTAACCACTTAAATCGTTATAACAAATTTTCAACGATGCTTGCTCGCTATTGGTGTAACCTAAATCACTCATTCTCAACGATGTAGCGTACTCAAGGTACATATAACCACTCGCTGACTTTTTGAAAGGAAGCGTGGTGGTTTTATTTTTCAAAAATGAACCACAAATAGTTGGCGAGCTACCGTAAAGGTAAGGTATCAACCAGCAATATCGTTTGTAGTTACGTAATAATGAAAAATATTTTTCTGATATAAAATCATTTATCGGTGCCTTATTTTCTGAAATTTTTTGCATACTTTGCCAAAAATTTTGAGAAAATGAGAAATTAAAATGAATACCAGAAATAACCTGCATCATACTACCATAGCGATTTTTTAGCCCTTGACGATAGGCTGTTTTCATTTGACCTACGTTTGATGAACCATAGTTTGCTAGCGGTATAGCATCATCATTATCAACAAAACATGGCATACTCATTGGCCACAGCAGTTCGCCATCAATTTTACTTAAGGTATATTTTTGAATATCTTGTAATTGCGCGATAGTTGTTTCGGGATCAAAACTCACCGGTGTAATAAACTCTAATAACGTTTCTGAGTAGTCCGTAGTGATATTAGGATGTGTTAACGCAGCGCCTAAGCTTTTATGGTGGGGGGCTAATGACAAACGTCCTTCAGGTAAAACGCGTAAGCCTTCTCGTTCTATGCCTCGCCCAATGCCTGTTAAGGAAGATAAATGTTCATCTTGGCTAAATGCCATTACATAGTCATCAAAAGAAAGTTTCAAAAATAATCCCTAATACATTAAGCGTAGCTGCTATTGACTATTTGAGGGTAATAATTAACTTTTCAATACTTTATCGTATTAAAAATCAATCTTAAGTGACATCCTCAAAATAAACATTCATTTTCTAAAAGCACTAGACCGTAATACGCTAGTTTTATTTTCAAAATAAAACTAATCAAATTTGTATGAATCTCTTACAAAGCAGTTTCTAAACATTAGCGCTTACGGTAAAGTGCCTTATAAGATAATAATAAGAAAATAGTTAAAATCATGCAAGACAGTCCTTTATCATTACTTCCTCCACTTGTTGCTATTGTGATTGCCATTTGGCGAAAAAACGCTCTACTAGCTTTATTCTGCGGTTTAATTTTAGCAAGTATAATGTCGACAAACTGGCAAATAATAACGGGCATAACCGATGGTTTTTTGGCGATTGGTGGTGTATTCACTTCTACCAGTAACCTTTATATTGTTAGTTTTAGTTTATTAATTGGCGCGTTAGTAACCCTAATGAATAAATCAGGCGCGGTTAATGGTTTTATCGAAAAACTGTCCTCATTAAATTTAGTCAAAAACGCTCGACAAGCGAGTATGCTGCCGACAATTATTGGTACCAGTATTTTTACCGATACTAATTTAAGTATGTTTACTGCTGGTATGGCTAGTCAGAAACTCTTTGATAAATATAAAATGAGCCGCGCAAAGCTAGCCTACCTAATTGACTCAACTTGCGCGCCAGTAAGCATCTTATTATTAGTAAACGGCTGGGGTGCTTATGTATTAGGGTTACTTGATGATTATCAACTTGCCGACTCAGTGGGTGTTCTAATCGGTACTGTTAGTTATAATTTTTACGCAATAATCGCTATTTCATTGGCTTTTTATACCGCCTACAGCGGAAAAATTTATGGTCCAATGAAAAGAGCAGAGTCTTTGGTAACCGACCAGCAACAAGATACTGTAAAACAAATAGCGCCAGCCTATATCATGTGGTTGCCTTTATTAACGTTATTAGCACTGACCCTAATTTTATTGTGGATAACAGGTGATGGCGACATACGCCGTGGCTCAGGCTCATTTGCTGTATTTTGGTCAATCATCAGCGCTTTTATTTTATTAGTGCTATTAATTACCTTGAATAAACTCCTTAGTGTTAAAGAAATAACCCTCAGCTCAGCTGCAGGCATTAAACATATGTTTCCTGCTGTTGCCATTTTAGTCTTGTCATTTGCTTTTGGTGACGCAATAAAAGGCTTGGGCACAGGTATTTATGTCAGTGAATTATTTAATGTTGAACTGCCGTTATTTTTAATGGCACCCGTTATTTTTATTGCCGCGGCGTTAATGGCTTTTGCAACAGGAACCTCTTGGGGAACTTTTGCTATATTGGTGCCTATTGCTGTACCTATCGCTCAACAGAGTGGGTTACCCATAGAATTTTTAGTCGCTGCAGTGTTAGGTGGTGGCGTATTTGGCGACCACGCCTCTCCTATTTCTGATACTACCGTGGTTGCATCCATCGCCAGTGGTTGTGATCATTTCGAACATGTTAAGACACAATTACCTTATGCATTATTTGGTGCTGTGCTCACAATTATTCTTTATATCTTGGTAGGATTAGGGCTCTCATAAGTGCAATCGATTAATATAATTTTTGAACACAATAATTTTATTATTGTAGAGAAACCGGCCGATGTTAACTTCCATGATGAAGGCGACCTTGAGCAAGGTTTTTTCAACCAAGTTAAAAAACAGGGAAAAGCGCAAGGTAAATTTGATGATTTATTCCCGGTGCATCGCCTTGATAAAATGACTTCAGGTTTAATGATTTTTGCAAAAAACTTAGCGACTACGCAACAGTTTCAAACGTTATTTGAACAACATAAGGTTGAAAAATATTACCTGGCGATCAGTGATAAAAAACCTAAGAAAAAACAAGGTTTGATTAAAGGCGATATGGAAAAAAGTCGCCGAGGCATGTGGAAATTACTACGAACACAAGTCAACCCCGCGATTACACAGTTCTTGTCGTATTCACTTAGCGATGGTCTGCGTTTGTATTTATTAAAACCGCGAAGTGGTAAAACCCACCAACTACGTGTTGCCTTATCCAGTATTGGCTCTCCAATACTCGGTGATCCACTTTACGCAACGCAAGACGCTTATCAAGAGCAACGTGGTTATTTACATGCATTCGCGCTGAGCTTCACTTTAGATGGGGAAAAATATCAATTTGTACTTTGCCCATCTTCTGGAGAAAAATATTTAAGTGAATCTTGCCAACAACAATTAGAGGCCATTAAGACCCCTTGGTCACTTACTTGGCCAAATATAAGCTAACAATTGCCTCCTGTTGAAAGCGTCATCCTGATACTGAAATAAATTCAGCATGACGACAAAGGTGAAAGAAAAACACCATCCCACTTACTAACGCATAGTCATCCTAACCAATTCACTGATACTGTGAACATAAAAAAAGCGAGCTTAGCTCGCTTTTTTTATGTTCATTTTTAAATTCTACTGTTTTAAAAAAGATTTAATGAATGAATAAACACAACACCTATCGCTGTTGGACAAACAAACTTGGTATACCAAGGCCAGATTTTCCAAAACACACTATGCTCTGCACTATCATGACCTTGCTTAAGCTCCATAAGCACATCATTTCTATGCCAAATCCAGCCAACAAAAACACAACATAGCATCGCTATAATAGGTTGCCCATATTGCGTAGCAGCAATGGCAACAAAATCGAGCATAGTTTCAATATTTAAAACGATAACCACGCTCAATAAGAAAATACCAATACCAATTAAGGTGGTCGCTTTTTCTCTTGGAAGGTCATGACGCTCAACCACGTAAGATACCGGTCCTTCAAGCATTGAAATAGAAGATGTTAAAGCGGCAATAGACATTAATAAGAAGAAAGCAAAAGCGACAAAACTGCCCACATTACCCATGCTTTCAAATAAACTGGGTAAGACAGTAAAGACCAGACTTGAACCATTGATTAAACTGCCATCATCAGCAAATATCGCCACGCCTTGCGCTTGAGCAACATACATAGCAGGAATAATTAATAAGCCGGCTAGGAATGCGATAGACACATCAATAAGCGTGACTTGTGCACCTAGGGTAATTAAATTCTCTTTTTTAGAAATATATGAACCATAAATAATCATCACACTGGTGCCTAGTGACAAAGAGAAGAAGGCTTGCCCTAATGCGCTAATTAATAAATCAGCTTCAAATACACGGGAAAAGTCAGGGTTCAAATAAGCATTTAATCCCTCAGCTGCACCATCTAAGGTAACAACATAAATAATTAACAGTATTAATAAACCGATCAACATTGGCATTAAACGTTTTGACCATTTTTCTATACCATCTTCAACGCCATGGCGAATAATAAAAACGGTCAAGATCATGAATAAGGCGGTAAAGCCTAAATTACGCCACAAAGATTGTGAAATAACCCATTGCGCTGCATCACTTAAACCAACAAAGGTTAAAACGGGTTCAACGGCATAAGACATCATCCAGCCAGCTAAAATCCCATAAAAACTAAGAATAAGTGCCGCACAAACTATGCCTCCAAAACCAACAAAGAAGGCGAATTTTTTCTGCCAAAGACTGCGTGACATTTTTTCTAACGAGCTAACTGCATTCGCTTGCCCGTATCGGCCTATCAATAATTCGGCCATAAATGCAGGGTAAGCTAAGCAAAAGGCTAAAACTAAATAAACTAAAACAAAAGCAGCACCACCATTACTTGCTGTTTGTGTTGGGAATCCCCAAATATTGCCTAAACCAACAGCGGAACCTGCCGCTGCCATGATAAAACCAATCCGAGAACTAAACCCACCTCTTGAAACACTCATTAAACGTAATCTTTATTATTATTAGAATGCGGTTAATCTACTTAATGTGTCATCAAAACAACAGCGTTAATTGTCTAAAGGTAAGCAATTTGTCACTAAAATCATCGTGTACTTGTAAAGATAAGATTACTTACCAGGTAAAACAAAAAGTAAACGTATAAAAAAACAGCACCGATAGTGCTGTTTTTTAGTATTGAGATATTCACCCTTCAAAGACTGAACGTATGAAGAAAGCTCGGTATTAGTCGCGAAAGTTATTAAACTGAAAAGATTGCTCTAGATCACCTTCACGAATTAATTGCATGACCGCTTGTAAATCATCACGCTTTTTACCAGTCACTCGTACTTGATCGCCTTGAATGCCCGCTTGTACTTTTAACTTACTGTCTTTAATTAACTTAATGACTTTTTTAGCGATAGGCTGCTCAATACCTTCTTTAAATGAAAGATTTTGAGTGAAGGTTCTACCTGTATGTTCGGTATTAGAAAGGGTAAGGGCTTTAGCATCGATATTACGCTTTGCCAACTGTACGCGCACCATATCTACCAGTTGTTTTATTTGAAAGTCACCTTCAGCTTTTATTACCACATTGGGCTTTTTCCATTCAATGCTCGCTTCAACACCACGAAAATCAAAACGCGTTTCTAATTCTCTCTTGCAGTTTTCAGTTGCATTTCTTACTTCTTCCAAATTAATTTCGGAAACGATATCCATTGAGGGCATGATCTTGACCTTTCGATAATTCAATAATTTAAGTGTTGGCAATCTTAGCAAGATTACCACTAGTGGGTAAAGGTGATCGCAACCGCTATTTTCACATGTTATGATGAATAATTCTAAACTAATGACTTCATAAAATTACCCTTTAATGAAACGTTACATTCAACTACTAATTATATTAGTTTTTTTACTGGTATTAGCACTGATTTTTTTGATCCCTGACGATTTAAAAACCACCGTTATTAATAAAATACAAATAGATACTATTGGCCATGTTATTGGTTTTTTTGGTCTGACTTGGATTTTAGTCAGTTTGATGAAACTACCTTTAATCAATACGGTTATTTGTTTATTTTTTTATAGTGCATTGACTGAATTAAGCCAGTATTACTTAGGCTTTCGCAGTGGGGAATTTTTTGACTTTGTCGCTGATGTTGTAGGCATATCTTTCTTTGCTGTTCTTCAGTGGATTTTTTTACTTTATCAACAGCCCAAAGGCATAAAAAGATAAGATGAATATTGTTATTGTTGGCCAAGGTGCAATAGGTTTACTTTGTTATCATCGGCTTTCTCAAGCGATAATTAACCAACAAGGTGATAACTTAGTGTCATTGTGGCCGTCAACGCCAACAACATTATCTGATTACCTTTTTAGTGAAATGAATGATATTGCAAAAAGCTTTCCATTTACAATGGCTGATAACCAATTAATAGCCAGTGCTGACGTTATAATTTTTTGTGTAAAATCTTATCAAGTCACCGATGCGTTGAAAGCTGTTGATCATTTAATCAGTGACGATGCAGTTATTATTCTTACCCACAATGGTTTAGGAACTCTCGAAGAAATTAGCCCACGACTTAAACCATCACAATGTTTATTGGCTTTGTTACTTACGCAAGGCGCTAAAAAAGTCGCCCCTTATCATGTTAAACATACCGGTATGGGCCATAGCGATCTGGGTATTATTTATGGGACGCTGGACTCAATAAAGCAAAAGCAATTGTTAGAACACCTTAATAAAAGCCTGAAACAGCTTAGCTGGCAAGAAAACATTCAACAAGCGCAATGGAAAAAGCTAGCCATTAACTGTGTGATCAACCCTATTTCAGCACTAAACGACATTGAAAATGGTGAAGTAAATCAAAAAGCTTACCAAAGAATGACCGAAGATATTATCAGTGAAGTCGTTGCTGTAGCGACGAAGGAAGGCGTAATATTAAGTGAAGTTTTATTACGACAGCTAATCCATAATGTTGCTAAAAGCACCAATAGAAACACCTCTTCGATGCGCGCTGATGTGCGTAATAAACGTCGTACAGAAATAGAGTATATCAACGGTTACATTCACCGTTTAGGGGAGAAACATAAACTAACCACAGCGATGAATACTCAACTATGGTTAGCTGTTAAAGCACTTGAGGATAAATATTGACCCGAGTTAACGAGTCATATTAAGGACGGTAAACTTTAACGTTCTTATAGCCTTCACCAATTAAGTAAAGTGCTTGTAGCTTACTCATTATACCTTGATCACAATACAGTAAATATTCTTTGTCTTGCTCTAGCTCACTAAACTTATTAGATAGCTTATAAAAAGGAATATGAACAACGTTGACGTTTTCAAGTTCTAGAGGATTTTCGTCTTCTTCATCAGGGCTTCTAATGTCAATAACGATTGAATCGCTAGGAAGATCGTCTACTGTATCAACTGCATGAATTTCTTCTTCACTTTCTTTACCAATATCACGTATATCGTACATACGCGTTGCTTCAACAACCTTGTCTAAAACATCAAAATCAAAGTTTTCTTCTTCTGCTTCAATTTTAGATAATACCGCTTTAATGGTTGGGCGCTTTGATATTACACCACAATATTCCGGAATAGTTTTAGCAAAGTCTTCAGTACCAATTTTACGGGCGATATCAATAATATCTTGTTTATCATAAGCGACTAATGGACGGAGAATTAACGTATCAGTAACTCGGTCTATCACATTTAAATTAGTTAATGTCTGGCTAGATACTTGACCTAACGCTTCACCCGTAACTAAAGATTCTATATTCGCTCTTTTCGCTATTTTCGCAGCAGCACGCATCATCATACGTTTTAGAATAACGCCCATTTGACCGTTTTCAACATTTTCTAAAATTTCAGCAACAACCGGTTCAAAATCAACCGAAAAGAACTTTACTTTGTGTGATGCACCGAATTTATTCCATAAGTAGTAACTCACTTGTTTTACGCCAACTTCATGCGCAGCGCCACCCAAGTTAAAGAAACAGTAATGAGTACGAGCACCCTTTCTGATCATTTGAAAACTTGATACACCCGAATCAAAACCACCTGACATTAATGATAAAACATCTTCTTGGCTTGCTATTGGGAAACCACCTAGTCCTTGATGTCGTTCTGTGACAATAAATAAGTATTCATCTTTTATTTCTAATCGAATAGTTACATCAGGTTTTTTCAATTTAACTTTAGCGGATTCAACGTGCTCGTTTAAACCACCGCCAACATATTGTTCAACTTGTAAGGAATTGAAGTCGTGTGTTCCAATTCGTTTAGCTCTTACACAAAACGTTTTATTTTCAATTGTCTTTTCGTGTGCTGCTAATGTTTTTTCAAAAATGTTATGCACATCTGTATAGGTTGTTTGTTGAACTTCAAGAAAATGAGCGATGCCCGGCACACATTTTAAGGTATCAATAAGTGCCAAACGATTTTTAGGACAGTTATTTTTAGTATTAACCTCTATATTATCCCAGTTTGCCTGAGTGGTAATTTGCTCATCAACACGTCGTAAAACATTTTTAATGCTGGATTCTAAAATTTTAGTAAAGCGCTTACGAACCGGGCGACTCTTTACAGCAATTTCAGATTGGAGTTTTACGATGAATTTCATGAACAAACGACCCTAAATATAAAACTAGACTAAAGGCCATAATCGGCCGACAAAAATAATGGCGCGAATTATACACGAAATTGAAATAAAGAGTAAGTTGAAATGAAGAGTAAGTTGAAAAATGTACGCTAAGCAATAAACGGGGGTTTATCACTTAACGCCATCACGATAGTTGAATTTATCGGCTTAATTTATTATTTAATAATAGAAACAGGTTCGGTTTCCTTTGCTTTACCTTGGTTAATTGAAATCTCAACACGACGGTTTCTTCTGCGATTTAGCGCGTTAGTATTAGGCACTACCGGTCTTGTATCGGCATGACCAACAACCAGTAAACGTGACTGGTCAAACTCAGGGACTTTAATTAATTCATGAGCAATAGCGACAGCTCGTTTACTTGATAAATCCCAATTTGAAGAAAATAACTCTGAACTAATACCGCGATCATCTGTGTGTGCAGAAACCATAATTTCACCCGGAACCGTGTTGAGTAGCTCACCTATTTCTCTAATAATAGGGCGAAACTGTGGTTGTAAAAAAGCAGAACCCGAAGGAAAAGAACCATTTTCACGAATACGAATAATCACTTGTTGTCCGAGAGATTCAAGCTCTATGGCACCATCTTGAATTTGTTGTTCTAATTGATCAGCAATTTTTTTAACTAATTCATTTACTTGCTCTTGCGAAGCCTGCTCTAATTCGTCTTGGGCCTTTTGCATTGCTTGGGCTGACATTTCATCTGCAGTACTTTGTGATTGTCCACCACGTTCTGTACCTCGTTGTTCTTGTCGACCACCAGCAGAGGTTTCATCACCTGCTTGAAACTCTAGCATCTGTTGGGTCATTTCCATGGTTTGCTGTTGAATAACTTCTATAGGTGTTGGCTCAGGTTTACCCGGGCGAAATTCTTGCGCAATAATACTGGTGCCTTTAGGAATATCTTTTACTTCAATCTTATTTTGTACACCAAACGCAAACTTCATCGAACCTGCAATTTGTTTAAACTTTAAAACATCCATTTCAGAAAAAGATAACAGCAAAACGAAAAAGCACATCAATAGTGACATTAAGTCAGCAAAAGTACCCATCCAAGCGGGAAGCCCCGGAGGTGGACATTTACATTTTTCAGCCATAAATTACTCCCGTTACTCTTCTTCTGTGGTATTTACAGCACGTTTACCTTCAGCAAGATAGTTTTTAAGTAACCCTTCGATGACACGTGGATTTTGTCCGTCTTGAATACCCAGAATAGCGTCAAGAATAAGCTCCTGGTTCATTTTTTCTTCAGCAAGGCGAAGCCTGAGTTTTGACGCTATAGGAATGGCAATAACGTTAGCGAGGAATGCTCCATATAGGGTTGTTAGTAGTGCAACCGCCATAGCTGGACCAATAGATTTGGGGTCATCCATGTTTGATAACATCGCAACCAAACCAATTAAGGTGCCAATCATGCCCATCGCGGGTGCCACATCAGCAAGTGCCATCATCATACCTACGCCTGTTTCATGGCGTTCAGCAGTAAGCTCAATATCTTTTTTTAGTGTGCCACGTACTACATCTGCATCGTGGCCATCGACCAACATATCGACCCCTTTTTGCATAAAGCCGTTAGTTATCTCTGCTTCTTCTAAAGCCAAAAACCCCCCTTTACGAGCGGCGTCAGCCATTTCAACTGATTTTTCAATAAGGTCGTCAGGCTGTTCAATTTTAAACATAAAAGCCTTACCTATAATTTTCCCAATTCCAAAAAACTGACCAAGATTATAGTTAGATAAAACAACAAATATTGAACCACCAAAAACAATAATAACTGACTGAACGTCAATAAACATGCCGATATCACCAGACAGCATCATTGCCATAATGAGTAAACCTATTGCGCCTACTACACCTAATATTGTTGCTATATCCACAAAAAAGTCTCCACAAAAAAATGATACGGATAGTCGTATTATTTGATAATACATTAAGGTATTACGATACGCGAATACTTATATTCTTATCCACACTCGTGATTTAACCGTAACCATCCAAAGCGCGCAGTTAAAACTGCATATGAATGGCTTACGGTTCTATAAGTTTATTATCGCCCATATTGTCAATAACTTAAGTAATTAGTCGCTATTTTTAAGGTTAACTTTGCTGAACAAAATAATTGTTCAATATCTTTAACAACGTATAGCCCAGAGACAGTTAATACTGCCAACTAAATTCGCCATATTTAAGCTTACCCAATTTATATTTATCTAGTTATCGTTAACCGCAGCGCTTTAACGATAAATATAAGCGCCAATATAGTCATAGAATGACCGACAATAGAAAGTATATGATAGTCATTAAGGGGCAAAAGCATTTGAAGTTTATTGATTAATTAAGGCGTTTGGTATAAATTTGCGCCTAGATATTTAATCACTGAACTCTCGATGATGGCTAAGAAAAAAATAGAAAACTTAAGCTTTGAAGAATCACTCTTAGAACTTGAAACTATTGTTCAGAATTTAGAACAAGGAGCATTGAGTTTAGAAGATTCAATGACCCTTTTTGAGCGCGGCTTAAATCTCAGCCAAGCCAGTCAAGAAAAGTTAAAAAATGCAGAACAAAAAATTCAAATTTTACTGACTAAGAATGGTAAAGCCCAACTTGAAGATTTTGAAAACGAAGTTGACTCAGAAAGTTTGGGTAGTAATTAGTGACCCAATTATACCAACTCGACTTTTATCAAACGCGCATTAATGAATACCTTGCCGACAAATTAGCCGCTTATGAAATAAATGATCAAAAATTGCTATCAGCAATGCAATACGGCCTATTAATTGGTGGTAAGCGTATGCGTCCTTATTTAAGTTATATTACCGGTGATGCACTGGGACTTGAATTATCTGACGTTGACGGTATTGCGGCAGCATTAGAATGTATCCATGCTTTTTCATTAATTCATGATGACTTACCTTCGATGGATGATGATGATTTACGTCGTGGGCAACCAACTTGTCATAAAGCGTTTGATGAAGCGACCGCTATTTTAGCAGGTGATAGTTTACAGACACTTGCCTTTGATATTTTAGTTAATCATAACTTTAGCGCCGCGGTTGAATCAAAACGTATTAGCTTAATCCGTCAATTAGTCAATGCTTCAGGTTACCAAGGCATGTGCGGTGGACAAGCACTTGATATTTCTGCGACCGATAAAGTGATCACTTTAGTTGAACTTGAAAAACTACACTCACTAAAAACAGGTGCGTTGTTAAAAGCTTCTGTGACCATGGTTACAGAGTTAAGTAACGATATTTCTGCCGATGAAAAGCACCAACTCGCCATTTTTGCTGATCATATTGGTTTAGCCTATCAAGTGCGCGATGATATAATTGATATTATTTCTAGTGAAGAAGAACTAGGAAAACCAGCAGGTTCAGACGTTTCCTCTAATAAAAGTACCTACCCTGCGCTATTAGGTTTACAGGGCGCTCAGCAAAAAGCTGACAACTTATATCAACAAGCACTTCAAGCTTTAGCAACTTTACCCTACAATACAGATAACTTAGCTCAATTCGCGACGTTTATTATCAAACGCGCTCATTGATCTTGCTCTTGCAATTTAAAGAATAAACAAAATAAATATGACTATAAATCTTGCCGACTACCCTTTATTGGCCAATATAAATTCTCCTGACGATCTGCGCATGCTAAATAAAAGCCAGCTAATTCAGGCCAGTACAGAACTGCGTAGTTACTTATTAAGTTCTGTAAGTAAAAGTAGTGGCCATTTTGCTTCTGGATTAGGCACAATAGAATTAACGGTCGCATTACATTATGTTTATAAAACGCCTTTTGATCACCTGATATGGGATGTTGGCCATCAAGCTTATCCACATAAAATTTTAACGGGTCGGCGCGATCAACTGCATACTATTCGTCAAAAAGATGGTTTGCACCCTTTTCCGTGGCGTGAAGAAAGTGAATATGATGTATTAAGTGTTGGCCATTCAAGCACGTCTATCTCTGCGGCACTCGGTATGGCTGTTGCTGCAGAACAAGAAGCCAAAAATCGTAAAGTTGTTGCTGTTATTGGTGACGGCGCAATGACAGCAGGTATGGCTTTTGAAGCGTTAAATCATGCTGGTGATATTAAAAGCGATATGCTGGTTATTTTAAATGACAATGAAATGTCAATTTCAGAAAATGTTGGTGCATTGAATAATCACTTTGCTAGATTGTTATCTGGCAGTATATATACAGGAATACGCGAGGGTGGTAAGCGCATACTTAAGGGTATTCCACCTATTAAAGAATTAGCAAGTCGTGCCGAAGAACATTTAAAAGGCATGGTTGTACCCAGTACCTTTTTTGAAGAGTTAGGCTTTAATTACATTGGCCCTATCGACGGTCATGATGTCAATGGTTTGGTTGATACCATTACTAATATGCGTAACTTAAAAGGGCCTCAAATCCTTCATATTGCCACTAAAAAAGGCAAAGGTTATCACGCAGCAGAGCAAGACCCGATAAAATATCATGCTGTCCCTAAATTTGATCCCGCACAAACGAGTTTGCCAAAGAGTAAGCCATGTTTACCCACTTATTCAAAAATATTTGGCGATTGGCTCTGTAGAACAGCAGAAAATAATGATTCACTAATAGCCATTACACCTGCCATGGGTGAAGGCTCTGGCATGGTTGAATTTAGTCAGCGCTTTCCTAAGCAGTACTTTGATGTCGCGATTGCAGAACAACACGCGGTAACTTTTGCTGCGGGTCTCGCTATTGGCGGTAAAAAACCGGTAGTCGCTATTTATTCAAGCTTTTTACAGCGTGGTTACGATCAATTCATTCATGATGTGGCGATCCAAAACTTACCCGTTTTGTTCGCAATTGACCGAGCCGGTATTGTTGGCGCAGACGGGCCAACTCATCAAGGCTCATTTGATTTAAGCTTTATGCGTTGTGTTCCAAATATTGTTATTATGGCACCATCGGATGAACGAGAATGTCAATTGATGCTTAGCACGGGTTTTAAGCATAATGGTCCTGCGGCTGTTCGTTATCCAAGAGGGTCAGGCAACGGTGCGCCTTTACCTGACATCAGCGAGACAATTGAAATAGGTAAAGCAAAAACTATTTTAGAAACAACCACTGATAGTGCTGAGCCGAAGGTTGCCATTTTAAACTTTGGTAGTACTTTTGATGAAGCTAAAGTAGCGGCTCAACAATTAAATACTACGCTCATTGATATGCGTTTTATAAAACCGCTTGATGTAACACTTATCGACCACATTGTAAAAAGCCATAGTGTTATTGTGACCGTTGAAGATAATGCAATTGCAGGTGGCGCAGGTTCAGCAGTCAATGAATATATACTAAGCCAAGGTGTTGCGATTAAAATATTAAATATTGGCTTACCTGATACCTTTATCAAGCATGGTACCCAACAAGAGATTCATCAAGAACTTGGTTTAGATAGTAAAGGTATTATTGATAAAATAACCCATTTTATTGAACGCTAAATATTGTTAAAACGCCCACCAAAAGTCACTAATAATAGTTAATTATTAGTGACTTAATCTTTATCCCCCTTCTCTTTCCTTCTAATTATTCTTAGATTGTTACGACTAATTATTATTTTTTCTTTAAAAACTTGTCTTTATCTGCTTAAATAATATACGTGATATATTTCTCATATATGAATAAGGATTATTTAATGAAATTCACTCAAAATATTATTTCTCTTGCGCTAATTTCAGCCCTCACCGCTTGTGGTGGCTCCAGTAGCTCTAGTACTAAACCCCCTACAATAGCACCACCACCTGCTCCAGTCCTCATACAAACCGTTGTCAAAGGTAAAGCGATAAAAGGCACAATAGCAAACGCTGTGGTTACTGTTTATAAATACGTTGACGGAAAAGCGGTTAAACTTGAAGATGCCGAGTTAGCTGCATCTTCAATTATTACTGAAGATGATGGTAGCTATACCATTACCCTTTTAGATTACGACGGCGCTATCAAAGTAGAATTATCTGTAGGTGAAAACACCACGATGATATGTGATGCTCCTGCAGGTTGTGGTGAATTAGCCCACGGCGCCCCAATAGCACTAGCCACTGTTGATCCAACCTTAGTCTTATCAGCGATTTCAACCGTAGGGAGTGATAATGCAGGGACCGCAAATGTAAATATTTCAGCTCTCACCCATTTAGCCGCAGCACTTATAGAAGCCGATGAAAGCGGAGTTAGTGAAACAACAATACAAGCGCACTCTTCTATTATTGCCAATGCTTTTAATATTATGGGCAGTTTAACGGCACTTGAGCCAACGGCTGTCGAAAATGCAGCCAGTGTTGCAGGTGAAGATAATGTTAATGAGTTACGCTACGGCTTGATCAATGCTGGCATTATGTCTGTTTTGTTTGCCGGCCAAGAAAATGCTACGGGTGTTCTATCAAATAGATTAGCCGATGTTATTGAAGATATAGTCGAACACAATGGCGCATTACTGGTACATCAAGATGATAACGATGAAGGTTTTGAACTGTCTTTAGTTGAAGTTCTTGATAGTGCTGGCGATGTCGCAGCTGCTGCAGCTCAAGCGATAGCTGCAGATCCAATATTATCAAGCCAAGATAACAGTGAAATACTGGGCGAGCTTGACCAACAAGAAATCACCTTAGAAAATCAATCAGAATATGAAGAGGCCAATGAAGATGAAGATGGCCGCAGTGAACCTGAAACGGAAGTACCAACAACAGGTGATGCTATTGCTAAAGCAAAAGCTATGGTTGCTGATGTGCGTCTCTTTAGTCATCTATTTGAAGTGGGTAAAGAAGCCAATACCGGTGTAACTACCGAAGGCGACAAGTACATCGAGCTCATTGATAGTGCTGGTTTAATGGTTGAGGCTGAAGCAGCGAGCTTTTTATTACTAGCAGACGTTACCGACGCCTTATCAGAAATGGGCATAAGGTATGAAGCAGGCACCATTACGGAGGGAACCTTCCCAATAGGCCCATTTTTGAGTATTGATGGTGCGGTAGGTTCTATAACGCTTGATGAAGAAACGGCTAATGGCGGCATATTATTTAAAATCAGTGCCACTTCAGGTAGTGAAAAAATCAGCTTAAATGCTTCTGCTGTTTTTGCTGAAGACGGCTTAAGCATTGTTTTAAACCTTGATGGTTCAATTGAATCAGCGGGTGCCATGCTATCGTTAACTCAAGGTAGTTTCGCAAAAGTTAACCTTGATAGTGCTATCAGTCGAACCTCACTTGAAGATGATACCTACGCAGGAGAAATAACCTCAGGGGAGTTATCGCTTGAAGTTATCTTAGAACAAAAAGCAAGTGATACGGTAATAGACCCCGTCGCTTTTACTGGCATGATTAAAACTAAGCTAATGCCGGTTAAATCACATGTTTTAGATGCAGTTGAACAATATGCAAGAGATGAAAATTACATAATTATTAGGGATGAAAATGGTAACCCTATGCGTGAAGTTGATCGATACTTAAAGAGTACCGAAACTAATATTCTTCCAGAAATGCTAACCTTAAGTGGTGGGTTTAGCTCGTTAGAAGGTAACTTAATTAGAGCAACTTTAACTGTTAACATTAAAAACTTAGAAAATTACGAAGCTCCTGAATTTAAATACATTGGCGCTCCGGTTGCCGATATGTATACGATTACCGTATCTGATGATAAAAACACTCTGAATGCAATATCTTCAGAGTTAATGTCTCAACCTGTCGATTATACTTTTGTTTTTACCTCTCATGACACACAAGGTGCTTGGAGTAGCGAAGAAACAATTTGGAATCCAGATCAATCTACTGAAACACCACATCGAGTCAACACTACAACACGAATTCCTCGAACATATGGCACAATGGCTGGCTTTGATACTGCAACCAATTTAGACGAATGGGCTTTCTTCGAAACAGTTACTCCAAATGATGATAATGGTGATGGCGTTGCTGATAGTTACACTTGGAAAGGCTATTCGGGTTCTATAATCAATGACGATTACGCTTTAGTTAATAATGAGGGTGAAGTTCATGATTTAGTAACACCTGAATGGGGCTCAAGTAGCTATGATACATTTGAAGAGTTAATGGAAGCACATAGAATGTATCCCGCTTCAATAGCGAATGCAGCAGATGCATTTATATTTGAGATTAAAGCATTTGAACGTAATGAACTTGAAACTAACTTAACGACAGGTGCTCGTGCATCAGTTTTCTTTAGCGATAATGATTATTCTGCAATCGCTGAAGGGGGGGTCACAGTAATTGCTGCAAATATTACTTCGAGTTTGCCAATTGAAGATGTATTTACAATAACGGTGAGTGATGACAGCAACACAGTTACTGTAAAAGACGATACTTATACTCGAGTCTATGGTGTTGATTATACGAACACGGCTAACTTTACCTTTACTCGCCATGTAACAAGTAATATCGGAGACGAGGTTACAGATATAAGAACTTTTTCAACGAATGATGTTGATTTAGATGTAGAAGAGCTCTTAATAAACCGACACGCTTCTTTTGGTATAGACGATGAGTTTTATCTATTAGTTCGAATCACTCCTATTGATGAAAATAATGATGGTTTAGCTGATTACTTTACTCAATCATACACATATAGCGATTACATCAATGAAGAAGGCGTATTAGTTGATGAAGATGGTATCGCTTTAATAGAGAATCCTTTTTATGCATTTGATACTTGGGAGAGTGCTGAACTTCATTGGCAGATACCTTTTAATCCTTTTTCAACAACAAATGCTTTAGAAGCTTATAAGCAGTTTATAGTGAATGGAAGAGGATCTTACTTAACAACATATATCGACGGTGTAGGTTCAGTGGAAGCAGAACTATCAACCGAAGATATTGCTTCAATAGTTATAGGTAGTACAACCTTTTCTGGTGTTAACACGCATCCAGATAGTGATGAATCATTAGAAAACGAAGATGTTTTCTTAGATTTAAGTGCTGCGCTCTCATTAGAAGCAACTTTAGGTGATTACCAAGTAAACTTAATGCTATCAGGTCAACGTACCGCTTTTGATGACGGTAAGTTCGATCTTGAAATGAGTTACAAATTGCCTGGCGATGAGAATATGCGTAAGTTTGTTGCCCATATGAAAACTGATGAAGAAGGCTCTTTTAGTGTAAATAACAGCGAAGGTGTATTACTCATAATGAATGATGTGGAAGATTCAACATCCGATGTTATTGGTAGTATTGTAGTAGGTTCTTCAGCAACTAAAGTTGCAGATATAGAAGATCGTGATGGTGTTATTTGGTTTGTATTTACCGATGAAACAACCGAAACATTATAACCTCTATCATTAGCTAAACAAAAAGTAGAGATAAAATACCAGTCATGTGTGTGACTGGTATTTTTTTATTTATAAGTTAAGTTGTTTTATTAAACTTAAACTTTGTTTAACTACAATAAATATCATGGAAAACACGGCTAGAACTTAAGGAAGTTAATGAACGTTAATTATTTATTTTTATTACTATTGATATTTTTATCCACTTTTTCTCAAGCTTCAACAAAAATTGAAGTATTTACCACAAGCCAATCATTTAGTAATATTTTACCCGTTAAGCAACTGATTACTGACAACTGGCGACAATCACCAGAAAAAAATGCCAGTGACGGTTTTACACAAAATGAAGTGGGTATGAGCAGTTATTGGCAGCACTTGTCATTGAGTGTTGCACAACGCTATGATTATTTTGTTTATTCAAATCCCGATACAGCAAAAGTATTCTATTTAGACAAAAACGATTTAGCACTCGACACACAAGAAAAATATCATATCGCATTAAAGTTATTCCATCAGCGTAGTAATGGTTTACGTATCGGCTATAAATATGAATTTGAAAACTTTAGTAGTGAAATACGTCTCGGTTATTGGGACTTAAATGTCACGAGGGAGTCTAACTTAACGGGTACCCTTGCTAGTGATCTTAATGGCAATATATCTGCCATTGCACAATTAGATGAGTTTTATACTGCCAATAATTTTTTAAAGCGCCGCAACAGTAACGATTGGGATGCCGATGGCACAGGTATAACGATTGATATTCATTTACGTTGGCAGCTAAACCAATACTTATCTATTAACGCTGACTTAAAAGATATCTATAACCATTTTACCGTTGACGAATCTGGCTTTAGTGCGGGCAACATAGATACCGATGGTACTTTTATTAATAGTGTTGGCGGGGTCGCCTACTTACCTGTTTATCGTGGTAAAGAAACAACCAGCAAACATCAGTTTAAGTTACCTAAACAATTAAGCTTTATCGGTTTTTATCATCACAGCGAGCAAATAAGTTATCTAGCGCGTTATAAAAGACAGGGCGAGCAAAATTTTTATTATTTAGGATTCGATATCGCACACGAAAATTCATCAACACGGATTTCATTTGATATTGAAAATACCGCCCCAGAAATCCAATATAAAAATGACTGGCTTTCAGTTACCTTTGCGATTGACAGTCTTAAAATAGAACAGGCAATGTTATTAAATTTAGGCTTTAATCTCTACTATCGCTTCTAAAACTAGCCATTGGCTAAAGCCATATAACTTTTAGCTTACTTTGAAAACACAGTAAATTTAGCCTTTAATCTCGACTTTCACTTCTAAAGTTAGCCGGTGGCTGAAGTGATGTCGCTTTTCGCTTGCATTGCACGGGAGAACCAACTAATTTAATGACAAAGCTATTAATTTTTTAATTTATATGAAAATTTTCGTTTGGATTATTAGCTGTCTTTTCATTGTACCCCTTAATAGTAGTTTTGCTGCTGTCGTTGAAAAAGACATCTTTGATCTCAGCATAAAAGAACTAATGCAAGTACGTATTAGTTTAGCGACAAAAACTGAAGAAACTGTTCTAACAGTACCTTCAACAATCACGGTCTTTGAACGCACTGATATTGAATCATTAGGGGTGAAAAATGCCTATGATGTGATGAATTTTGTTCCTGGCTTTCAAATGACTCGTGGTGATTGGGTGGGAGCAGTCCCGAAAGAACATGCACGTGGCGTTTATTTAGACAATGGTTATATTCTTGTTATGCTCAATGGCGAACGACTTAATGAAGTTTCCTTTGGTAAAGCTTCCGTTTATACCCCCTATATTCCCATTGATATTATTGAACGTATTGAAGTTATTCGAGGTCCTGGCTCAGCGCTTTATGGCAGCAATGCTTTTTTAGGTGTGTTAAATATAATTACTCAACAATCAGTTAAGCAGCTTAAAGTAAGTATAGGTGAAAAAGGTTATCAGCAACTTTCCTCTAGCTGGCAAAAGTCGCTCTCTAAAAACTTACGTTTACACAGTAATATTTCGATTGAGAAGTCTAATGGCCATCAATATACCTCACCATTGAATCGCCAAGTTAAAGACCCCTATAGTAATACCTATTTAGAACTCGGTGCACACTATAAAAATAATAAACTTAACATCCGCTACAGCGAAAATGAACTCGATGAATTTATTAATCTTGGTGGCTATTCTGTCGATAATATCCACACCAGTGAAAGCTTTTCAATATCGGGTAAAAGTAAGATATGGCACAATGACAAGCATCAACTAGAGATTAAGGCGTCTTATAGCCTCTTTGAAATCAAGTCTGCTGGGATGGCCTTAGCAAAAGAGTCTGGCCTTATCGAAAATGATTTTTTGGTGGGGCCCTTTTGGCGCACTCAATCAAGCGATGTAAACCTAGATCACAGTTGGATAGTTAATCCACGTATTCATCTCAATTCTGGGGTTGAATATCGCCGCGCTAATCAATTTCAATCGGGTAACGCCGTCACTTACTATGATTATCAGCAAGAGCGGATTATCGTTAGTGATGAAAACTATCTCGACAAAATTGTCGCTATCGCTGTGATGCCTGAAACAAAAGCGTTAAACCAAGCCCAAGAAATGCATGGAATTTACAGTCAACTCAAGTGGCAAGTCGCCAATAATATTAGTTTATTTTTAGGGGCTAGGTATGACAATGTGATAGATATTGATCATAAACTGTCACCGCGTGCCGCAGCCGTTTGGCAAGCCAATAAAAACCATAGCTTAAAACTGCAATATGGTGAGTCATTTCGTACTCCGGTAAACAACGAACTTTATTCAAATGACAGTGTGACTAACGGCAACCCTAATTTATCCTCAGAGTTTGTCAAAACAACAGAGCTCGTTTGGATATATCAACATAATGATTTTTCCAGTGAACTGGTCTTTTTTCATAATGATTTACGAGACTTTATAAATAAGGTTCCTGACGATGGCGACGCACAATTTACTTTTGTTAACCATGTTGATATGGAAATTAGTGGTTTGGAAAGCAGTGCCAGTGTTGAATTAACGCCAAAATTACGTTTTTCACTCAATTACACCCATCTCTTTGATGACCCCATTAACGAGAGTTTTAAACACTTTGGTAGCGCCAATTTAAGCTATAAGTCAGGACAATGGAAATTCAATGTTAATGGTATTTGGCGAGATGAAGTAACACTACCTCCAATTAATGATGTCCGTTTTATACAAAAACAGTATTTTTTAATTTCAGGTAAAGTCACTTATGAGCTTGATAAAAAACAGCAACTTTCATTAATTGCGCAAAATTTACTGGATAAAGATTATGTTGTCTTCGACCCAAGAGTATTTAACGGTGAAGTACCAGGAAAAGGCAGAGAAATATCAGTGAGTTATCGCTATCAATTTTAACGTAATCACAAGCTTAAATGTTCATCTATAAAAATATTTCTATAGATGAACAAACTCGGACTAACGTTAATTATTCCGCTATATATTCAACAACTTCAAGACCAAATCCTGATAACGAATGATACTTAGTTTGTGAACTTAACAAGCGCATCTTACTAACACCTAAGTTAGAAAGGATTTGTGAGCCTACGCCAACGTTACGAGAGCCAACATGACGCTTTATTTCATTAACAACTTCACCCGCATCAATTTTTGCATACTTTTCAACTTGAGAAATTAACTCCGCAGTAGATTCATGCTTACCTAAAAGTACTAAAACACCGCCTTCTTTGGCAATTTTTTCTAAAGCATTAGCCATTGGCCATTGAGCAACACTCTCACGTTGGCTAAATAATAAATCTCTAAAGGTATTTTCTAGATGAACACGAACTAGTGTTGGTTCGTCAGCTTTAATCTCACCTTTAGTTAGGGCAAAGTGCGCCTGTCCATCAATGGTGTCTTTAAATACTGTTAAATCGAATTCTCCAAAGGCTGTTGGTAACTTACATTGAGAGACACGTTCAATAGTGGTCTCATTAGCATTTCTATATTCAATTAAGTCGGCAATGGTGCCCATCTTTAAATCATGCTTTTCAGCAATAATTTCTAAGTCTGGGCGGCGCGCCATAGTACCGTCTTCATTGAGTATTTCAACAATAACGGCGGCAGGCTCTAAACCCGCTAAACGCGCTAAATCGGTTCCAGCTTCCGTATGGCCTGCGCGATTTAATACACCTCCATCTTTGGCTATTAATGGAAAAATATGCCCCGGCTGAACAATACTTAAATGATTAGCATCTTTGGCAACAGCAGCTAATACAGTCGTTGCACGATCGCCAGCAGAAATCCCGGTAGTTACTCCTTGAGCGGCCTCAATTGACACAGTAAAATTAGTGCTAAATTGAGCGTCATTTTTTTCAACCATCAAAGGTAACTTGAGCTGCTGGCATTTTTCAACCGTCATCGGCATACAAATTAAACCACGACCGTGAGTCGCCATAAAATTAATGGCTTCGGGGGTTACTTTTTCAGCAGCCATAATGAAGTCACCTTCATTTTCTCTGTCTTCATCGTCCATCAAAATGACCATTTTACCTTGAGCAATATCGTCAATAATTTCTTGTGGGGTATTTAAATTCATGATCATCTCTTTTATTTAATTTTTTTTCATAATTTTGAGGAATACAATAGTGCGCTTGATATACAAACGCTACCTTGTTTGTTTACTTCATAAAACCGTTACGTGCTAATAGTTCATGAGTCACACCAGAACTATGGTGCTCGGCCGTGCTAGCGGCTTTTTTTGTTAATAGCCTTTCGATATAACGGGCGATTAAGTCAACTTCTAAATTGACTTTAGTGCCCGCTTTATATTGAGCAATAATGGTTTGCGCGTTAGTGTGAGGAACGATCGTTAGACGAAATTTATCATCGGTGACACTGTTAACTGTTAAGCTCGTGCCGTCAATTGTGATAGAGCCTTTTTCGGCAATGTATGGCGCTAAATCACTTGGCATTTCAAGCCAGTATTCTAGGCTATTACCATTATGTTCAATCGAGGTTATTACAACCACAGCATCGACATGGCCAGACACCATATGTCCGCCAAAACGAGTGGTGGGTAACATGGCTTTTTCTAAATTAACAGCCTGCCCTGTTTGATAATCAACAAAGCCAGTACGCTGTAAGGTTTCATTAGAAACATCGGCACTATAAGTTGATGAGTCAAAAGCGACAACGGTTAAACAAATGCCATTGGTCGCTATTGAATCACCTAATTTAACATCACTCATATCTAATAAACCGGTGGAAATAACAATTCTTGCACCCTGTCCAGTAATGTTTATCGCTTGAATGCTACCAACTGCTTCAATTATTCCTGTGAACATAATCACTCTTTAAGTCATTTTTAGGTCAAGTAAAACTCAACACCATACTAAAATTTTACGGTAAAAGTTTAGCAATAATACGGATATCTTTGCCGATCATACGTAAATCAATTATATTTAGTTCTTTTGCTTGGCTCAAGCTTTCAATGCTTGTCATATTCACTAAGCTTTTACTGTCTGCACCCATCAATTTAGGGGCTTGATATAAAATCAATTCATCGACTAAATTTTGTTCAATAAAAGCACCCGCTAATCGAGCACCTGACTCAATGAGTACATCATTTAAATTTAGCTTAGCTAAATATTGAAGTAATGCATGTAAGTCAATCTGTTGTTCATTAGCTAATGTATTGACTACAGGTAAAACCACCTGCTTTACAAAATGAGGCCATTGATGAATGTTTTCAATGGTACGACGAATTAAAATTATTGGGCTGTGCTCATTAAATAAAGCTAAGTTAGGCGTTAAGCGATTTTTTGTATCTATAATCACTCTTATCGGTTGCCTAACGTCTTCCTCTTGATAACTATCTTTTAATTCCCCTAGCTCAGACCAACGTACCGTCATTTTTGCATTATCGGTTAATATACTGTCAGCACCACTGATAATCGCACAACTTTGTGCGCGTAAACGCTGAACATCTTGTCGAGCTTGAGGCGAAGTAATCCATTTACTTTCACCATTTTTCATCGCGGTTTTTCCATCTAAACTCGCCGCTAATTTACAACGGACGTAGGGCAAACCTGTGGTCATTTGTTTGATAAAACCAACATTTAAATCTTCAGCCGCTTGTCTCAATAAACCGTGTTGCGAAGATATTTCCGCTTGTGCTAACATTTTTAAACCATTACCAGCAACTTTAGGATTTGGATCAACCATCGCCGCTATGACATGTTTAATACCGGCAAGAATAAGTCCTTTAGCACAGGGTGGCGTTAACCCATAATGACTACACGGCTCAAGTGTTACATAAGCGGTTGCACCTTGCGCATTTTTACCCGCCATTGCTAACGCGTTAACTTCAGCATGGCCTTCACCCGCTTTTTGATGAAAACCTTCTCCGACAATTTTACCATCTTTTACCAAAACACAACCAACGCGCGGATTAGGCGAGGTGGTATAATGTCCTTGTTTGGCAAGCATTATAGCCCGTTGCATAAAACGGTAATCTTCGGCTGAAAATTCTTTCATCTATTTTTCATTACCTAAGCGCGCAATTTCTTCACTAAATTCGCGAATATCTTCAAAAGAGCGATAAACCGAGGCAAAACGCACATAAGCGACTTTATCTAATTCTTTTAATTGTTCCATGATGATATTACCAAGCAACTCACTCGATACTTCTCGCTCACCAGTGGCACGTAGCTTTGATTTGACTTTATTAATCGATAGTTCGACTTGCTCGACACTCACCGGACGTTTTTCGAGTGCTCGCACTAAACCATTACGCATTTTATCTTCATTGAAAGGCTCACGTGAACCATCATTTTTAATAATACGTGGCATAACTAACTCAGCAGTTTCAAAGGTAGTGTAGCGCTCATGACAGGCTAGACATTCGCGGCGACGGCGAACTTGATGACCGTCAGAGACCAAACGAGAGTCAATGACTTTGGTATCTAAGGCTCTACAAAAAGGACAATACATGGAAAGCTCCAAAAAAGGTTATACCAATCCCAATAAGTATATTTTTATCTTAATGGACTCGGTACTTTCGACACATAGCTCTGTTTAATTGACAGAAACAATAATGGCCGCTAATGCGGCCATTTTAGTCTAATTAAGCTATTGTTACATTAACTTATTTATAGCTTTTCCCATTAGACTTTAAGCGCCACAGCTATATCGCTTAAGACACTAAAGTCGTTAGCTTAATTTACGCGTATACAGGGAAGCGTGAACAAAGTTCTTTAACACTGGCTTTAACATCAGTAACCGTCTGTTCATTGTTGATATCGTCTAAAATATCACAAATCCAACCCGTTAATGCTTGAGTTTCAACAACGCCAAAACCACGACGCGTAATAGCCGGAGTACCTAAACGTAAACCAGAAGTTACAAACGGAGAACGTGGGTCGTTAGGTACTGAGTTTTTATTTACCGTAATATGGGCACGGCCTAATGCAGCATCAGCATCTTTACCTGTAATATCTTTATCAATTAAGTCAAGTAACAATAAGTGGTTTTCAGTGCCGTTAGAAACAACTTTGTAACCGCGTTCCTGAAGAACAGCAACCATAGCTTTAGCATTGTCTAAAACATTCTGTTGATAAACTTTAAACTCAGGTTCTAATGCTTCTTTAAATGCAACCGCTTTAGCTGCAATAATGTGCATTAATGGGCCACCTTGGCCACCTGGGAAAACAGCAGAGTTTAATTTTTTATAGATAGCTTCATCATCACAACCCGAAATAATTAAACCGCCACGAGGACCGGCTAATGTTTTATGAGTAGTTGTAGTAACAACATGCGCATGTGGCACTGGGTTTGGATATAAACCGGCGGCAATTAAACCAGCAACATGAGCCATATCAACGAAAAAGTATGCGCCAACACCGTCTGCGATTTTACGCATACGTGCCCAATCAACAACACCAGAGAAAGCAGAAAAACCACCAATGATCATTTCTGGTTTATGTTCTTGTGCTAAACGTTCCATTTCTTCGTAATCTATGTCACCTGTTTCTGGGTGAAGACCGTATTGAAATGCTTCGTAAGACTTGCCAGAAAAACTAACATGAGAACCATGCGTTAAATGACCACCGTGCGCTAAACTCATTCCTAACACTTTACCACCTGGAGTAACAAGCGCTTGAAAAACTGCAGCATTAGCTTGAGAACCAGCATGAGGTTGCACGTTCGCGTAAGTTGCGCCAAATAATTCTTTTGCACGGTCTATGGCTAATTGCTCAGCGATATCTACGAATTCACAACCACCGTAGTAACGTTTGCCTGGGTAACCTTCAGCATATTTATTAGTTAATTGAGAACCTTGTGCTTCAAGAACACGCGGGCTACAGTAATTTTCTGAAGCAATAAGTTCGATGTGCTCTTCTTGGCGAACTTTCTCATTGCTCATCGCTTGATAAAGTTCCGGGTCAAAATCAGCAATATTCATATCACGTGTAAACATGGTTTTTCCTCAATTATTCAGCCTTAGCTGTTACAGACAATTGTCTAATGGATAGCAAAATTTATGCGGCGTATATTGCCTGAAATCAGCTCAGTTGTACACGGATAAAGGTACAAGCTTTAGCTCATTTAGTAATCTAATATGCCAAGAGTGTTGCTGTTATTATCGATAAAAACTTTTACAGCTTTGATCAACGTTAACAGCAAATAGAATATAACGAAGAAAAAAAGCAATAACAAGAAATTTAAAACAGAAATAAAGCAGAAAAACAAAATATAATCTATTTTATTAAGACATAACCAATATTTATTTTATTAAAATATCATTTAGTTGTTTTAGCTCTTTTTGCCTTTTTATATAAAAAGACTGACTGACAAGCCAAATACTCACCAGAAATATATTCAAAATAGCTAGACCAACAATGGGCGATTTTTCTAATTGCTCGGTGACAGCAAAAACATACCAATTGGCAAAGGGCCCAATAATGAGACAAGAGAACTTTATTAACTTGATGTAGCTAATAGACGACTGACAACCGAGAATGGCATGTTCAATTGCTTTATCAGGACTGCCACAATTTATTTTCCATGCCGATAAACGAGCTTTAATGGCAAATATTACAAAAATAATGGAAAGAATGCCGCCACCACCTAAGTAAATAATGGTTGCTTGATCTTTCGAGCCACTGAGCCACATATAGCTAGCTACAAACAACATAGCCAACGTAGCCATAATATCTATGACTAATAAAGATTTAGCCCACACAGTTCTTTGCTTTGTTTGTTTAAGTAAACGGTTAATATCGGTTTTAATAATAGGTTGGCTTTGCCAGTCTTGGCTCATCTGCGCCCATTGTTCATCAATTACCGAACTATCGAGTGGTTTAGTCGCTTTATTCTTGGGTAAAGTTGCAACATCAAGTATCGCCTCAGCTTGACTTTGAGTAGATAAAATCACTTTACTTTTTTTATGTAACAGGGAATCTTCTTCGTTCATACCGCCTCCATTAACTTACTCAAAGCGATTTTTGCGCGTTGTAAACGCACACCAACAAGATTAACGGATATCACTAAAATATCGGCAATTTCTTGATAACTCATACCTTCGAGCGCTAAGGTGATCACTTGCTGTTGTTCAAGTTTAAGTTGCCTAATAGATTGAGCTAAACGTTGTTGTCTACGTTGTTTTTCTAAGCTCTGATGGGGTGTAGGTTGAATTTTATCTTGCTCTGTCTCTTGGCAAATATCATCAATACTTTGCTCTACCTTGACACTTTTTACTGCTTTGGCAACATGCGTAGCTAAAACATTATGAGCAATACGAGCGACAAAAGTTTTTACCGTACAGTCATTTCTAAAGCTAGGTAGTGCCCGCCAAAGATTGAGGGCTATTTCTTGAAAAAGCTCATCTTGAATTGACGGTTTTGCTTCAAATCCGGTAATGATATGACGGAGTAATTTTTCATACTCTGTCATCCATTGGGTGAATGTTTGCTGATAATTTGCAGTACGTTTCAAAGAATAACTCAATATATGTTGATACGCCGTTTGAAAGCGGTCTTGTTGCTGTAATGTTAATTCTATCGAGTTATCCATCTTAATACCAACTCAGCGTATTGTCATAAAGATTAACTTAATGACATCACCACTTTTTCTGATTTTAATTTTTGTGCGAGTGCCAGCACTAATGCCACGGTCATCCCCACCGTAATTGCGGTGGTACTTGCAAGCACAGTCCAATCGACAGGTAAGCCCTTAAAAACATCTTCCATCAACATTGATTGTCCTGAAATAGGTAACCAATTCACCCATTCAGGCTTATCATCAATCATCATAATGGCAAACGGTACCATAGCAGGAAGCATAATTAGCATAGAGACGGTTGACTGCGCTTCTTTAAAACTTTTCGCTTGAAACGAAAAGAATAATTGTAAAGCCGTTGCAAAAAAACATAGTGGAATAAGTAGTAGTAATAAGGCCGCAATACTAAAGGCATTTAAACTAAAGGTTGCCCCTATTTTAGTGAGATCAATAAAGCCAACAGAAACGGTGGTTAATACCAACATGATAACAATAGACAATACTGAAATAGAACTGGCACAAGTCATTTTTGCCAACACTATTTTAAGGGTACTGACCGGCTGACATAGTAGCATCTCTAAAACATTACGTTCCCGCTCACCCGCACTCGAGTCAATGGCAATTGATAGCCCTGAAACAAAAGCGCCCATCAATAAATAGATACCTAAAAACATCGAGACCATCACTGCATTGCTGGTTGGAAGTGCTGTATCTTGTTCTTGCAGAACAATAGGTTGTAATAAATTAATATCAACTCCCCTGACCAGTAAACGCTTATAACCGATAGCAAGTGAGTATTCTCGTACCACTTCTTTGACTCTTCGGATCGGTGCACTAGAGGCTTTTTTACCAAAATCCGCACGTAAAACAACGTCTATAGCCTGACCCGCTAACATTTTTTCAGCAAAATCTTTTGGTATATCTACTTCAATATTACGTTCTTGCCATGCGTACTTTTCTTCTTCAGGTACATCGGCAAATTGTAAAATATTATTGACGGCAAACTTCTCAATCAATTTGGGTGCAAATTCAGCGCCGGTAAATTGCACATAAATAGGGGGGTTATCAACGATTTCTTTGATCATGGTTTTCGATATTACCATAATCATTATTGGCGCGAATAAGCCCATACTTAACGCGACCATCAAGGCACGTTTATCACGAAAGGCTTCTCTTAATTCTTTAATTAATAATGCTTTAAACTGGATCATGCGGCAACTCCTTCATCTGAGCCAATTAATTTAACAAAGGCATCTTCTAATAATTTTTCACCCGCTAAATCACATAACTCTTGTGGCGTGCCTTGTGCGGCTAATTTGCCATTAGAAACAATAATTACCCGATCACATAAGGCAGCAACTTCTTGCATGACATGTGATGAAAATAAAATACAATGACCTTTCTCTTTAAATTTGGCTAAGTGATTGCGCAAAACTCGTGTGCTCATAACATCGAGTCCGCGAGTAGGTTCATCAAGAACAAAGTTTTTCGGCTGATGCACTAAAGCCTGAGCTAAAGTGACTTTCATCCGTTGCCCTTGCGAGAAGCCGACCGTTTTACGATGCGCTAATTCTTCCATTTCTAAATCTTTAAATATTTGCGCTATTGCCGCTTTTTTCTTCGCTCCTTGCATACCATGAAGACTGGCGAAGTAGTCCACTTGTTCATAGGCCGTTAAACGTTCGTACAAACCAAATTTATCCGGGAAGATACCTAATCGTTGCCTAACGGCTAAAGGGTCTTCTAAAACATTAATACCATCGACTAATACCGAACCTTCATCAGCTTTTAGCAAACCATAGAGAGTACGTAAACAAGTCGTTTTACCCGCACCATTTGGACCTAGAATACCGGTGATCTCACCATTTTTCGCAGTAAACGACAAACCATCTAGGGCTTTTACCGTGTTTTTTTTATCGATAAAGCTTTTATGTAAATTGTTAACTTCAATCATAATAATTATATCCTTATAGGTTGCCGTTTAAATGCGTCATAAATGTTTCACTTTTTAACTCAGTTAAACACGATTCATCTAAATCATTCGGATTGAGTGTTGTTAGAAATTCATTAACAATTTCAATGCCGCAAGGCGTTGAAGCAACAATATGTGCACTGTTTTTAGAAACAATGTGGTGATTATTAGGTAAGGTTTTGGCAGATTCATCACCGTTACTCGGCGGTGTTACTGGATCTAAATTTCCTGATAAAATAAGTGTTGGGATATTAGCCGTAACACTTTGATAGAAATCATCGCTAACCGAATATTTAGGCCATAACGGACAGGCTTGTAGCCAAGCACTATGGCTATCGTTGCCACCAAAAGTATTGTTGGCATCGCCAGCAAACATTTCAGTAGTAATTTTAGGAAAGTCTTCATTACAGACAATATTTAACGTTAACCCCACATACATACCCATTCCCCCTTCTGACATGGCAATTAAACCAATCATGGGTTGATAGTTACCTAAAAAAGCTTGATGTATAACCAAGGGCACTAAAGTACGTGTTTGCATAGAGTATAATTGCATGCGTAAATTACTAATAAACTTGCTACGACTTAACACGAAGTCAGTCTTTGTACCTAAACGGGGATGCGCTATTTTAAGATTTACCGGTGCTTGTTCTAGTCGAGCAATAACCGCTGTAAAGTCATCTTTTAATGAAGGGTAAGCGCTGTTACAACTTTCATCTTGCTGGCAGTTTTCGAGTAATAAATTAAATGAACGCGCGGAACTTTGACCAAAAGTACCAATAGGCACTTCAATGGGACCAACACTGTCTAGTACGACACTGTTAAGTGCATCAGGAAAAAGGCGCATATAAACCAAAGCCGCACGTGTGCCGTAAGAACCACCATAAATATTAATTTTTTCATGGCCGAGTGCAACGCGTACTGCATCAAAATCACGAATAGCATTTTCTGAATTATATTGACTTAAGTCGCCTTTGAATTGTGCGATACAGTCTTTGATTTCTTGTGGAGAAAAGTCTTCTGGAATAATTTCATAAGCGTTTCTTACTTCATTTTCATCACACGATAAAGGATGTGATTTCCCCGTACCCCGTTGATCCACTAAAATAATGTCATGCGACTTTTTAATTTCACCAAAAGTACTAAATATATGCGCAGCTAGTTCAACGGATGCTTGACCTGGCCCACCCGCTAAAAACATTAAAGGCGTTTTATTTTGACTACTATCAATAGCCGGCAGCACCGCAAAATTAACGCTTATTTTTTCACCTTCAGGTAAACTATAATTTTCTGGTACTTGTAATGTGCCACACTGAACTTGCGACTTAATGCCCTTTAGGTGGCAGTTTTCTAAGCTTAAAACTTCTTTATTATTATTTTGTGTATTATTGTCTTCAGCTAAAAGTAGTGAGCTAAAACTCAGTAAACTTAATGCTAAAAGGCTTTGCCATTTTATTTTCATTATTTTATTCCTTTTAAAATATCGAACATATAGTCTCAGCCTTAGACTTTTTATTACAGTTTATTTTAATAAAGCTGCATTTATTTTTAAGTGATTGTTTATAAATGACATTTAGCAGTATTATTTTAAGCAAGGACCGATGATTTATAGCATGACGGCTTTAGTACCTTTTACTGCAACTACAAGAACAGATACTGAAATAAATTCAGTATGACGACCTTAAGATATCGTGACTTAGATACTGAAATAAATTCAGTATGACGATAAGTGCGCAAGACAAACGCTGACCATTCGTCGTTCATTGCCATCCATGGCACCACGACATACCGTACATCCTCCGCTCGGGCATCCATGCTTCGCTCTACCTCCTGCATCCATGCAGTCGTATACATTCGTCGTTCATTGCCATCCATGGCACCACGACATACCGTACATCCTCGGCTCGGGCATCCATGCTTCGCTCTACCTTCTGCATCCATGCAGTCGTATACATTCGTCGTTCATTGCCACCCATGGCACCACGACATACCGTACATCCTCGGCTCGGGCATCCATGCTTCGCTCTACCTCCTGCATCCATGCAGTCGTATACATTCGTCGTTCATTGCCATCCATGGCACCACGACATACCGTACATCCTGTACATAAAAAAACCGAATAACATTTAATGCTATTCGGTTTTTACTTCTAGAGAAAACTGTTTTTAATCGTGATTAGAACTGGTTAGAGGTGTTGTTCTCGCCACCGGCTTTAAGCGCGTTCTCACCAGCAAAGTATTCTTTGTGATCATCACCCATGTCAGAGCCTGACATGTTTTGATGTTTAACACAGGCAATACCTTGACGAATTTCTTTACGTTGTACACCTTCAACATAACCAAGCATCGCCGCGTCGCCAAAGTATTCTTTAGCTAGGTTATCTACAGACAATGCTGTTGTATGGTAAGTAGGAAGCGTGATTAAGTGATGGAAGATACCAGCTTTACGTGAAGTCTCAGCTTGGAAGCTACGGATTTTGTCATCTGCTGATGCAGCTAACTCAGTCGTATCGTAATCAACATTCATTAAATCAGCACGTACATAGTTAGATACATCTTCACCCGCAGCAACCATAGCGTCAAACGCTTGCTGGCGGAAGTTTAATGTCCAGTTGAACGATGGGCTGTTGTTGTAAACAAGTTTAGCATTTGGAATTTCTTTACGAACTTCATCCATCATGGCTGTGATATCGGCAACGTTAGGTGTCGCTGTTTCTATCCATAACAAATCAGCACCCGCTTTAATTGCTTCTATGCTGTCAAAAACACAACGCTCTTCACCAGTACCTTGACGGAATTGGTATAAACCAGAAGGTAAACGTTTAGGACGAACAAGTTTACCGTCACGGTTAAAGCATACATCGCCTTCAGCCATGTCAGCTACGTCAATCTCTTCAACATCTAAGAAAGAGTTATAGATATCACCTTGATCGCCTGGCGTTTTAACAACCGCGATTTCTTTAGTCAGGCCAGCACCTTCAGAGTCAGTGCGTGAAACGATGATACCGTTGTCGATACCTAGTTCAAGGAATGCATGACGTAAAGCACGAATTTTTGAATGAAAATCTGCATGAGGAACCGTTACTTTACCATCTTGATGGCCACATTGCTTTTCATCGGCAACCTGGTTTTCGATTTGAAGAGCACAAGCGCCTGCTTCAATCATTTGCTTAGCCATAAGGTAAGTTGCTTCTGCATTACCAAAACCAGCATCGATGTCAGCAATAATTGGTACAACGTGAGTAACATGGTTATCAATTTTATCTTGAATAGCGGCTTTATCAGCGGCACTTGCTGCGTCTAGGTCGCGAAAAAGACCACCGAGTTCACGTGCATCGGCTTGACGAAGAAAAGTATAAAGTTCTTTAACTAAAGCAGCGACAGATGTTTTCTCGTGCATTGATTGGTCAGGAAGAGGACCTAATTCTGAACGAAGTGCTGCAACCATCCAACCTGAAAGGTATAAGTAACGACGGTCTGTTTTGCCACCAAAATGTTTCTTAATAGAAATCATTTTTTGTTGGCCAACAAAACCGTGCCAGCAACCTAAAGACTGAGTATACTTAGAGCTATCAGCATCGTAAGCATCCATATCGCGACGCATGATGTCGGCAGTATACTGAGCGATATCTAAACCAGTTTTGAATTTATTCTGTGCTCTCATACGAGCTATTGACTCAGGATTAATAGTATCCCAAGAGGTACCTGCATTTGCTTTAATCGCTTTAACCGCTTCTATTGCATTTTGATAATTAGACATAGTACTCTCCAAGAGTCTGATAATATTTTTAAAAGGTCTTGTTCGCTTCAACACTTAAAATAAAAAGTAAAAATTAAAGCAAACACACCGAACAAGACAAAGTCTAGAACATCCTGAGAGTATTCTTAAAATATATAATATCAATCACTACCATTCACAAGATAAATACCAAACTCACAAATAATAATTGTACTTATTTTTCAATAGGTAATAAGCATAAACCTCAGTATTACCGCTTTAAAAGCTTATTAATATTTTTATTAGACAATGAAAACTTCTTGATTTATTTTTCTGCACATGACATATACATTAGTTATATTATTTCTGTTGGTCATAAAAACTATGAATATTGCTAAAATCGATTTAAATCTTCTTATTTACCTTGATGTTTTATTAAGAGAAAAAAATGTTACTCGTTCAGCAAGCCAGCTTAATATTACCCAACCGGCAATGAGTAACGGTTTAAAAAGACTAAGAAACTTATTTAATGATCCGATATTAGTAAGAACATCTGATGGCATGGTACCAACCGAACGCTCGCGCGCTTTAGCACCGGTGATCAGAAAAATCTTATTAGAACTTGAAGAAGCGTTGCAGGGTGAAGAAGAGTTTAATGAAAAGCACAGCCAACGTGTTTTCCGCATTATGGCAAGTGATTACGCGGCTTCAACGTTACTGCCAAGTTTATTAAGAAAAATAAATGAAATTGCGCCGAATGTGACCATTGATATTATGACGCCAAGTGACGTAACTTTTCACGATGTTGAAGCTGGCAAAATTGATATGGCGATTAACCGCTTTGATGAATTACCACAGTCATTTCATCAGAAAACCATCTGGCGTGATTCATTCTCATGTTTGTTAAGTGCTAATAGCCCTTATGTAGCTGAATTCAATTTAGATACTTATCTGTCATCAAAGCATGTTTGGGTGTCAAAAACTGGCTTTGGGGTTGGGGTTGGTATGGATCCCAAAGACGTACAAAAATTGGGTTGGGTAGATGAAGCGTTAGCACGTTTAGGCAAGCAAAGAGATATAAAGGTATTTACCCGTAATTATCATGTTGCCATGCAACTCGCTCATGAAGATGGCTTAATCGCCACTTTACCGACAAAAGCGGCTTTATTACACAAAGATGATAACAAATATACCATTGTTGATCCCCCTTTTGACATTCCTGATATAGAATTAAAAATGATTTGGAGCCCGTTATTACATCATGATGCTAGCCATATTTGGTTTAGACAACTGGTTATTGAAGCGGCAGCACAAGGGTAATATTACGCCATGTTTAGTCATATAATCTACAGTATATTCTCGGTAGGCATTTGTTTGTTAGCAGGAAAAGTGATTGAGACTTTCCTGCCGATCTTACCTGCGAGTTTATATGGCATGATGATATTCACCATGCTACTGCATTTTAAGATACTTAATGCCAAGCGTATTCAACCTTGTATTGAGTGGGCGTTGGCTAATATGGCGGTTTGTTTTGTCCCTGCGGGTGTTGGCATCATTAATCATTTCGAATTAATTAAAGCGCATGGTTTCACCTTAATTGCCATCATATTTTTTACGACCTTTTTATTACTCACCTTTGTTGGACTTGTTTATCAGCGACAACTTAATCGACAGCAATTAACCGCAACTAGCGAGCAAAACAAGTGATAAGCCAACCCCTTTTATCAATGATAAGCGCTGCCTTATTTTTTATACTGCTTACGCTTGCGGTTTATCATGCTTATGCCAAGTTACAACAAAAATTAAAAAAAGCCTGGTTAAATCCAATGCTGTTGTCGATTCTAACGCTGATCCCATTTTTGCTAATATTTAACATTCCTTTTGAACAATATTACCAAGCCACCGCCTCATTAAATAAACTCTTAGAGCCTGCTGTTGTGGCTTTGGGTTTCCCGTTATACCAGCATCTTCAAACGATTAAAAAACAATGGCGACATATAATGGTACTGCTATTGGTTGGGGTATTTATCGCCATATCGATAAGTTTTATCATCACTTTATTGACCATTAATCAATACGATATTGCCGTATCGCTTTCTTTGAAATCAGTAACAACACCGATTGGCATAGCATTAACGGAACAACTCAATGGCAGTAATTCCATCACTGCGTTTGCGATAATTTTAGCCGGATTGTTTGGCGCTTTATTAGGTCCTCCTTGGCTATCTTTAATTAAGGTCACCTCACCTAAAGCACAAGGCTTAGCTATTGGCGCGGCGAGCCATGCATTGGGAACCGCAACAATTAGCAAAGTGAGTTATGAGCATGCCGCCTACAGTTCTTTGGCTTTGATTATTTCAGCGGTTATCACTGCCATCTTTAGTCCAATGATTATTAATACTTTGGTACTTTTTTTACGCTAACGGCCCACAACGATTTTACTATATAGAGTGCTCACTATGAATACTCGGCAACAGCTGCACCATAATATTTTTGATGAAAAATGATTGACGCGCTTTATCAAAAGTTACATTCACAAAAAAAACAAATCAAACAACTTACATTCACAATATTTATGGTAGCTATTATTAATAACAATAATTAGTTATTGGACCGATTTTAATAAAATCAAAAACTAAATAGTCTATAATTATCATTTAGATATAATAAAAATCACTTATCAAAATACAAAAATAACAACTAATTTCTTTAGGAAACTTTTTTCAGCTCTTGCATGAAAAAATAATACCTCCTACATTGCACTTAGATACTGTTATTAATTATGTTTAATGCTCTTTTAGAAAGAGGGTTAAATACATTTATAATAAAAATATTTACGCCATAGTTAAATATTCAAATAGAAGTTGCGTAAATGATTGCACAAGAGGAAACATGATGACCCCGTACATAAAGATCCAAAATATCCAAGTAGCGCAATGTTTACATCAATTTATTGAACAGGATGTACTTCCTCATAGCCTAATTTCACCAACAGATTTTTGGCAAAACTTCTCAACAATCATTGAAAAATTAACACCTATTAATAAAGCCTTGTTAGCAACACGTGATGATTTACAAACAAAAATAGATGGCTGGCATCAGAATAACTTTGCCGATAACTTTGATTTTTCATCATACAAAAAATTTCTAAAAGACATCAATTACCTGGTACCTGAGGTTGATGACTTTGCCATAACAACCAAAAATGTAGATGCTGAATTAGCAACAATGGCGGGCCCGCAACTCGTGGTACCAATAATGAACGCTAGGTTTGCCATTAACGCCGTTAATGCTCGTTGGGGAAGCTTGTATGATGCCCTTTATGGTAGCGACGTTATTTCTTCAGAAAATGGGGCTGAAAACGCTGGTGGCTATAATGCCATTCGTGGTCAAAAGGTTATTGAATTTGCCCGACAATTTTTAGATCAAAGTATTCCATTAACTGCTGGTAGTCACGTCCAAGCGAAACACTACAACGTATCTGGTGCTTTTTTAACGGTTACACTTGAAAGTGGCGAAACCGTTAAACTTGCAAATGGCGATGCTTTTAAAGGTTATCAAGGCACAGTAGATGCACCAACCGCGCTATTGTTTGAACATAATGGTTTACACTTTGAAATTAACTTTGATAAAAGTAGTGTTATCGCAAAAAGCGATAAAGCAGGTATTTCTGACATTACCCTTGAGTCGGCTTTAACCACCATTATGGATTGTGAAGACTCTGTCGCAGCCGTTGATGCTGATGATAAAGTGGTCGCTTATAAAAACTGGTTGGGATTAATGCAAGGTAACTTAACCACTGACTTAGTCAAAAATGGTAAAACTATTCAGCGCACTATGGCGGTTGACAGACAGTATCATCAAACTGATGGCGCGAACTTAACGCTAAAAGGCCGTAGTTTAATGTTTGTCCGTAATGTTGGGCATTTAATGACGAACAATGCCATCTTATTAGCTGATGGCTCTGAAGTGCCAGAAGGTATTATTGATGCCATGGTAACCTCACTAATCGCTAGCCTTAATTTACAACAAACTGCCGATGCCAAGTCATTTTGTAATAGTGCAGAAAAATCAATTTATATTGTTAAGCCAAAAATGCATGGTCCAGAAGAGGTCGCTTTTGCTAATACATTATTTGAACAAGTCGAAGATGCTTTAGCGTTAACAAGAAACACCATAAAAATGGGTATAATGGATGAAGAGCGTCGTACAAGTGTTAATTTAAAGGCTTGTATCGCTCAAGCTAAGTCTCGTGTGGTCTTTATTAACACTGGCTTCTTAGACCGCACCGGTGATGAAATTCATACATCAATGGCGGCTGGTATTATGGCTAAAAAAGCAGATATCAAGTTAACACCTTGGATAAGCGCTTATGAAGATAATAACGTTGATGTAGGCTTAGCCTGTGGCTTTAGTGGCAGAGCACAAATTGGTAAGGGCATGTGGCCCATTCCTGATCAAATGTTGAATATGTTAGCTACTAAAATTAATCACGTACAAGCAGGGGCAAATACAGCTTGGGTACCTTCTCCTACAGCAGCAACCCTGCACGCCTTGCATTATCATAGAGAGAATGTTTTCGCGCTTCAGAAAAAGTTAATGCTACGTACTCCGGCTAACTTAGATGATATCTTAACGATACCACTCGCAAAAGACACCAACTGGAGTGAGCAGGAGATCTCTGATGAACTCGATAATAACGCTCAGGGTATTTTAGGCTACGTTGTACGATGGATTGATCAAGGTGTCGGTTGTTCAAAAGTGCCTGATATTAATAATGTCGGTTTAATGGAAGACAGAGCAACTTTACGTATCTCCAGTCAACATATGGCCAATTGGATGAAGCATGAGGTTTGTAGTGAACAACAAGTGTTAGCTAGTTTGAAAAAGATGGCTAAAACTGTTGATAGCCAAAATAAAAATGATGTTAACTATCAACCAATGGCAACTAACTTTGAAAAGAGTATCGCTTTTAAAGCGGCTTGTGATTTAGTATTTTTAGGCACAACACAAGTTAATGGTTATACCGAACCTTTATTACATAGTTACCGACTAAAAGTGAAGCAACTCAGTTAGTCTCGTCTAATACGCCCTCTAAAAAAGAAATATTAATCTTAATATTTCTTTTTTATTTAAGCTCAATGAAACTTTCCTCCACAATTGCCTGTCTATCTAACTAACTAATACACTTTTAATGATGATTTACCTGGGTTAAGTAAGACTAAAAAGCCATTAAACTCAAATTTTTAACCATTGAACTTATATCGTTGGCTATATATTTCTTAACAATTTATAGTTAGGGTGTAAACAATATAGTTACAATTTCAATTAGATAGAATAGTACAAGTAACATTGTTTTCGATACAGAAATTTTGTAGTCAATGCTATGTGAATTTATAAGACGAGGATCGCAACATGAAATCACAAATTAGAACGGTAGCGTTAAGTGCCATATTCAGCATCATTGGATTGTGCTGTACCCTTTCGACTGCTTCAGCAGAATCAAGTCACACACAAATGAGCAAAGAGCTGAAGACTATTACTTATATGTTTGCTTTTCCTAAAGTGATAGATGAAGGTGGCGCTAAAGAAAAACCCTTGTTAAAGCCAGACAATAACTTAAAAGAACTTAACGCGGGTACAACAACCACTAAAAATGGATATTTTGAATTGGCCATTATTTTTAATGATAAATTACAGCAGTTAATTTCCGCTTTATTTGTTGATGATATGGGTAACGCTCGTGACATCCCTTTAAAGCAGTTATCTAAAATAGACTAAACTCAAACAACGACTTTAATCATAATAGCCTAAAAATCATTTCAGGCTATTAATAAAAAAAAAGCCTCAAGGGCTTTTTTTTTAACAGAAAAATAAGGTTTATGCTTCAAGTTCACCTTGTTTATCTTTTATCGGTACCCTGACCTCAAAACTACAGCCTACTTTTGTATCTAGGCATTTTATAGTGCCTTTTAATTTTGCGTCCACTAAATTATAAACAATATTCATTCCTAGACCTGAACCACCTTGACCACGTTTGGTTGTAACAAAAGGGTCGAAGATACGATTAACAACGCTGCTATCTAATCCTTTGCCATTATCACTATAGGTCAGTGTTAAAAAGCCATTATCCTCAACAAACTTTATTGAGATTTCACCACTTTCTCTTTCGTCAAAACCATGAATGTGCGAATTGGTTAAAAAATTTGTTAGAATTTGATTCCATGCACTCGGATAAGTGAGCAAATTAAGTTTTTCATCAACTTCGATATTAATGACATATTTTTTACGTTTAAAGAGAGTTTTTACCGTGTTAACAACATCATTAACGTGTCTGGATAAATTAATTTTCAACTCTGGGTCGGTATGTTGCTCAACAGCAACTGATTTAAAACCTCTGATTAATTCAACCGCTTTGTTTAAACTCCTTTCAATAATATTCTGATATTCAATCAACAGACTCAAGGTTTTAGTTAAATGTGATTTGGTCAGATTTTCAGTCTCTACCGAATGGCTTAACTCCAAGACTTTCTCTTTTAATGCCGTTATTGATGTAACACAGATACCCAATGGCGTATTAACTTCGTGTGCAACCCCTGCAACCAATTGCCCTAAAGAGGCCATTTTCTCTGATTGTACTAGTTGATCTTTTGCTAATGTTAAGTCATCTAAAGATTGTTGTAATTGGTTGTTGCTCGAGGCCAATTTAGCCGTTCGGTCATACACTTTTACTTCAAGTTCACCGTTAAGGTTAATTAACGCATTTTCTGCATCTTCTAACTTTAAGATATCGTTTTTTAAAGTGGTACGCATGTTATTAATCGTTTCGGCAAGCTCATCAAGTTCGTCTTTGGCTTTTGGACGAGAGCTTAATACCAAGGGCGTATCTATTTCATCAGCCGCAACTTGTTGCGAGTAATAAGTAATATGATAAATATGACGAGTAATAAGCCAATGAACAATGAATATAATAAAAAACGCCACAATAAAAATCTTGATCACTTCGGCAGTTAAAATAAATCCTGCTTGCTGCCACAATCGTTGATAAATATCTTTATAGCTCGCGGTAACAATAAGCACACCAATATCATTTTCGCTATAAAATATCGGGTACTCAACGACTTTATCGGCTGAGATATTTTCGTCACCAAACTGATAAGTTTTGCCAAAACCTGTAACAATTTTCACATGACTAATATCAGGTAATTTTACAATACCTTGAATTTGCTGTTGTACTAACGGCTCGTTAAAATCCCACAAGCTAGTGGATATAGATTGAAGATAACTTGTTTCAACATTGCTAAATCTTTGATTTAACGTCGTTAGACTTTCATTGTAGTTAACATACAATTGCAGAAAAGTTGAGCTGATAGACAATACCGAACTACATAGCAATATGTAAATAAGTACTCTACGGCTTAACTTACTATTAAAGGATCCAGATTTTTCCATTTATCACACCATCAATAAAAGCAGTAAAATAGATACGACTATCTGTATTACTTAAAAAAGTTTTTATAACATCATTTAAATATTGATCTTGTTTAATGTCAATAAAAATAACGACATAAAGCTATTAATCAGCATAAAAAAAACGCCTCTAACGAGCAAGGTTTGACTTAGATGTATTAACATATCTAGCGACAAATTTTGCTGCGGTTATATCTTCTAGTGCCTGTACTAGCACCTTTTAAATAATAATATCTACTGCCTTATGTTCTACAAAATAAGGTTTATCAGACATCGAAAATAAATCAGTATTAATACGGTCAGCAAGTATAGCCTTCGCTTTTAACAGCATAGCTAAATAGCCAGTTTAATGTAAGGCACTTTCCATGTTGTCGACAAAAAATATGCGCACACTAAGCACAGATTATCCATTTCTCTCATCTTGGGTCTATAGGCTCCAACCATATCTAAATGTTGATATTTTTGTAATCATTAACCAAAAGATAATGCTTGTGTATTTAGCGTAGCACAAGAAATAATATCCGCCTTATTGATATAGTTTTTTAAATTTTCAATAGCTTCACAATGAATATAAAAAGCTAAACCAGAGGTAGCAGCGGCTCTTTATGCAGTCGGTGATAACGCATAAATACTGATTTAACATTAATTATTTTAATACGAATAACAAATACAAATTTTGAATAGGTGACAGTTCATGCAAGTAATTATCAGAGATTAGTGAAATGAGTTTACTACTGGCATCATTAATAGTTTTGTTTGTCGACTTGCCCGTATTTTTTAATATCAAAATGTCAACGCAGCGGCGCAGTAATATTTTGGTCAATGCGCTTTGTAAGCGCATTAACAATAGGGACAGTAAAGCCTAGTTTACTGTCTCTGAAGAGCAAGCTCGATAATTTTTAAAGGATTAGTTAACCAATAAAATAAATCATCATATGAGCAGTCATTAATAAACATCAGCTACTAAGACTTAACTGAGGACTTTACGCTAACGTTTTATATTTAGGTATCCGTCTCTTTATTGCACTGGTTAAGATAACAATTAATGCTGGGAATGCGGCGTAGAGCATGGTTATTAATATTGACTGACTAAAGAGTATCGCTAAAATAATAAAACCTAAACTTGGTAACATTAGCCAAAATGTATGTTCACTTGCACAGACATTGAACAAGCTGCGCATAATAAAAATAATAGCGCCCGTTAACAAGAATGCGGTGAAAGCGGTTACAACTCCGGCATGATAATTAAGTATAAAATGGGGATAAGAATGAAATACTTCAGAGATAGGAGCAGAGACTCCAAAACTGACTAACCAAAAAAACGTGCCTGCAATTAGGCAGCCGAAGTTAAACGACCACAACTTTTTATTAATAGATATCACTAACGACCCTTACTTTTATTATTATTATTATTATTTTTATTTTATTT
>NZ_JACGVS010000057.1:0-1448 GCF_014077345.1 Colwellia sp. BRX8-4 | reverse complement strand
AATTGAATAGCGTTAACTTTGAAGTCGTTTGAATACTTCCAAGTTCGTCTTGGATTATTGTACTTGGGCATAAGACACCTCATCTTTAGTTAGATTTTGGTGTCCGTTTTATCGGGGGAAGATCATTGTCCTGCTTGAATGGCTTGTTAGGCATTTTTTACACTGTCATTTCGTTCATGGACAGCTATAAACCAAAACAATACCATTGCAACTGAAATGATTAGGCTACTTATAATTGATTCTCGTAATTTTAATAAATAACCAGCATTCGTTATTTGGCCGAATTCAACAACCAAAGTTTGCGAATAAAATAGGCGGTCGTAGCCAGCTACGCTATAAATTGAAAATATAACATTTAATAGAAAACTAATTAGAAACATTACCAAAGTGTATTGCCACCACTTTTTCCAACCGTAAGCTTTAAGTATAAGGTGACAAATACCAGCAAAAAATAAAAAAACTACATAAGCACTAATTATATTAAATAAAGCCCAAAAGTTTAAAGCACTGTGTTCCCAGTATGGAATTGTCCAAATTATGGCAATTAATAAAGGTGCAAAGAAAACACCTAATGCAATCCGTTTCACCAAACTCTCCTGAATGCCTAACGCCCCAATAAGAGGCTTTTAATTGTTGGTTATAATGTGAAGCGAAGCGGAACTAACCAACTGTTAAAAGTCCTGCTTGATTGGCTTGTTAGCAGAAGCGTTAATTAAGAACACTAAAACCAACAAAAATATAAATAGTAAATTGATGGAAGTGAGAAATAATAAACACCGCATCACTTCGCTACAAAACACGATTGATAAACAATAACAAAAAATGATTACCGATCAATATAAAAACATAAATTAACCCAATCAAAGATAGGAAAGCAAAAAACTCCAATCCTTTAAGTTAAAATATCAAGTTAGCCAAACACTTTAAAAATAGAACAAGTGGTGCCTGCTAACGCCCATATTAAGCGGCAAAAATTAGTTGGCTAAAATGTTGAACGAAGTGAAAACAGCCAACTGTTTTTTGTCCGTTTGAATTGCTTGTTAGGTGAAGTTTATATGTAAATACAAAACCTTAAAGCAAACACTGAAAGTTAATATTACAGTCGCCACTTTATAAACACAACTGCTAGATTTTGAGCCACAACACCAAACAATAAAAAGCCAATTCGCAAGGTCATTTTGTTTTTAGGTACTGCCCGCAGACTATATTGGCGTAAATGACTTAGAGCTTGGCGAAACACTCCAAAACCATATTTAGAAAACACAAACGCTAGATTAAATTGGCAAATGCTTTAAACAATTAAAATGAAGTGGCGATTACACCTAACAATTAAGCATTTATCTCTTGTTGAAGCATGAGAGATAAATGTCCTGTTGGACTGAGCCGCTAGGCACCGTCTATATGGTTTTTGTTTATTGAGTCATTTCAGTGACAGGAAGGGGTTTAAC
>NZ_JACGVS010000047.1:0-4208 GCF_014077345.1 Colwellia sp. BRX8-4 | reverse complement strand
GCCAATAGAATATGAAGCCCTGGCAGCGTGAAAAAAAATGTGTCCGTTTTATCGGGGGAAGATCACGCTAAACAGTTGGCTAGCTTCGTTCCTCGCAATTTTAGCCAACAATTTCGCGCCGCTTAATAGGGCGTTAGCTCTCAAGTCCAAGGTGGCATAAGTTTGAATTTAGATGAATTAAAACCAATTGAATTACTTCAGTTACAAGCTAATGCTACAGCTGAATTAAAGCGCAGAGAGATCGTGCGAACTAATAACAATCCACTTGGTGATTATGCCGAGTGGCTTGTTGCAAATATGATGAACTTAAAGTTAGCTGAAAACTCTAAAGCTGGCTACGATGCAATTTCAGATGCAGGTGTTACATTTCAAATTAAAGCTCGCAGAGTTACACCTGAGAATCCATCAAGGCAATTAAGCGTAATAAGAAATTACGCTGAAAAAGATTTTGATTGGTTAATTGCGGTGATCTTCAATAAAGATTTTAATGTTATAAATGCTTATCTTGTACCGCATGAGGTGATTGGTGATTATTACCCACACCGAAACCATGTAAATGCTCGTGTTGTTGTAATGTCTGGTGCAATATTACAAGATAAAAGAGTAATGGAAATTACGGAGCAATTTGAGAGCTAACAAGCTATTAAACAAGGACAAAAAACAGTTTGCTGTTTTCGTTCCTCAACATTTTAGCAAACTATTTTTTGCCTGTTAATAGGGCGTTATACGTATTTTGAGAGTGTGGTCGTAATGGGGGGTTTCAATAATGCTTAGTAGTGGTTCTCTGTTTATGCAAACCCCAACTAAAAAATGTCACCGCTGTGGTTTGCAATACCCTGTAAAAGATGAGAAATGTTCTCATTGTTCGGGGTTTAAAACGGATAATGAGTTAAATGCCTTTAAACAGCAAATATCTAACGGTAAAAATGTGCGTGGCAATCTTGGAATTAAGTTTATAATTATTGTATTCATCATCTCAGGCTTGCTTTATATCACATCGTAATTGAGAGTACATACGTATAACAAGAACTTAAAGAGGGACAAAATAAAGTTGGCTGTTTTGTTCACTCCGTTCACCTATTTTAGCCAACTCTATTTTGCCCCTTAAGTGGGCGTTATATATACTTAAGGATCGATGTTTAATATGGATATTAGTTATTGGATTGATTTAGTTGTAGCCATTATTCTTGGTAGCGTCTTAATATTTGTTTCATTTGGCAAGTTAATTGATTTAACTTCTTATGGTATAGCTAAAGGTAATATTTTACTTAAAGTACTTGGGTATGCTGGGCTAGCGATCATTGTCTTTCAATCTACGGAATTAATTTCAAGAATATTTGTGTAGGTATATATAACAAGACGTTCAAACGGACAAAAAACAGTTGGCTGTTTCACTCCGTTCACAATTTTAGCCAACAATTTTTTGCCGCTTAACGTGGCGTTATATTTTAAAGGAGTTTACTTGATTTATGGAGATTGATTTTAGTTCTTATACATACAATGAGCTTCTTGATGTGGTGGAACATATTGATAAAGATGCATACCCTGAAAGATATTCAACAGTAATTAACTTGATTAAGGCTCGTGATTCGAATCATGAAAAGAAAACTATGCCTTTGGCATTCTATGATTCTAAATGCTTTACTAAAAAAGGTGAAATTGAACAATTGGCGATTGTTTTAACACCTCACTTGATTCATGAGTATAAATTCCAAGAGTTTTACAACTTTAAACAAGTTAAATTAATTATTGCAAAAGCAACAGCAGAAACCAGTCCCCAGTTGCATTACGCATATGCAATGTTTTGTTCACCCGACGATTTCTATCAATATTATGACAAACAAACATTCGACTATCAGTCTCTCAGGCTCGAAGTTTCATCATTATTTTTTGGTGAACCTATGCTTTTTACAGTTAGATTATTAGTTAGGTTTGCTAACGGGGAAAATATGAAGGGTAGTTATCGACTTCATAAATATTCTCATAATGGGCCATCTGGTGGGGGTGGTGCTAGTATGATTAATTAAGTTAGATATTTAAAATATAACAAGCCACTCAAGCAGGACAAATAACAGTTGGTTTTGTTCGCTTCGCTCTCTATTATAACCAACTATCATTTGCCTCTTAGTGGGGCGTTAGGTGTCAGGAAATCTCTCAACTATGGATGTTGATCAAAAGATAAATGTTTTTCATTCCTTAGATTCTAAATCGACTTGTATCGCTATGATCAAGTCTTGTACTTTTGGAATCGCAATTTTAACTTTAATAAGCTTGATCGTTGGACTATTTTTTCAAGAGTTGAATATTGAAACATCTATTGGTTTTATAATTGATTTCAGCTTGTACGCGTTCCTGCTCTTTGCAGTTTTTAGGTGGCATTCTCGTATTGCTGCATCATGTTTACTTTTATTATCAACTTATAGTGTATATCTAACATTTATGGTGCTTGCAGGAGTCGAAATTGGTGGATCTAATCTATTAATATCTCTTGCAAGTTTTTGGTTGTCTTTGCGTTGTACGGAAGCAACTGTTAAATTAAATAAACCTAATAAAAAGAACACCTAACAAGGCGTTCAAACGGACAAAAAACAGTTGGCTGTTTCACTCCGTTCACATTTTAGCCAACAATTTTTTGCCGCTTAACGTGGCGTTATATCAAAGGTGTTTTATGCAGTTATTTACCAAAAACAGATATGAAAGCAAATTGCTAGAGTACGAAATGGCTCAGAACTCTGCGGAACATCATGATAATTTAGTGTGGTCAGTATCAACTCTTACTTGGGGAGTAAGTTCTGTTCTTCTCGGTTTTGTCTTAAATAATATTTCTAAGGACTCTTTAGGTGTAGTTGTTCTATTGTTTTGTCTAATAGGAATATTTCTAATTTTATGTTCATGGTTATTTGCTCGCCAATTTAGAGATCTCAGAAATCAAAAATATGTACGTTGCAAAAAGTTAGAATTAGAACTCGGTTTAAGTCAACATACTATGATCAAATACAAAGATGGTAGTCAAACTTCGATGTACTCAATTATTATGATTTTATTTTTAATTACTTGGTCTGTTGTTATCGTGAAAGTAATAGGGAGTTTTTTTGGCTACAGTTTTCCAATGATATAACAAGTTGCTTAAACGGAAAAATAATAGTTGGCCATCGCTTCGCGATTATAGCCAACCATTATTTTCCGCCTAGCAAGGCGTTATACATCCAAAAGGCTGCCATTATTCTAATACGAGCATTTAAAAGTCAATTTAACTTAAAGCCTGATTATTACAAAGAATCTCAAAGGTTAAGCATTGCCGTTTCTGTACTTTTTCTTTCTCTTTCTTTTTATCTATGTACGTTTATCTTTAAGTTCTTTGGTATTGAGACTGATATATCTTTAAGGCAATATGATCAGGTTGCCGTGTTTAAATGCCTATTGGGTTGCCTAATTACCATAGCTTTTTGTTTATATATTGGCTGGGTATTTTTGTCGATGCTATTTTACGGAAATAAATACAGAAAAGGGCTAATTACTAAGTCAGAGTTAAATGACATTACTTTTAAAGGTCATTTTCCTATGCGATGGCAAAAATGTCGTGTAACGGATGTATAACAAGCTATTCAAGACGGACGCTAAACAGTTGGCTAGCTTCGTTCCTCGCATTTTAGCCAACAATTTATCGCCGCTTAATAGGGCGTTAGGAGACTTGATTAAATGAGCGTAGGTTCGCAGATTGAAAAATTCTATCAAGAGGTATCAGAAAAGCAATATTTATGGTTTGGTGAATTCCCAGACGGAACAATGCTTGAGTTTGATGTTTCTGATAACCGAGTATCTCTTCCTGTTTGGTCTTCTAAATCTAGAATCGTTAGATTGAAAAAATTAAACTCAGATTTATTGTCTGAAATTGAACCCAGAGAAATGTCTTGGGAAAATTTTAAAGAACATATGGTTCCGATTCTAGAAGACAAAAATCGACTAATTAATCTAAACTTGAGCGGTAAAAACTTAACAGGTTTTGATTTAGAAATTAGTTCTTTAATTAGAAACTTAGAGGCTCGCATAAGCGTCTCCTAACAAGCTATTCAAGACGGACGCTGATCTTCCCCCGATAAAACGGACACCAAAATCTAACTAAAGATGAGGTGTCTTATGCCCAAGTACAATAATCCAAGACGAACTTGGAAGTATTCAAACGACTTCAAAGTTAACGCTATTCAATT
>NZ_JACGVS010000045.1:0-6377 GCF_014077345.1 Colwellia sp. BRX8-4 | reverse complement strand
TCAAAGTGGCCGGGATAGCTTCCCATTATGAGCCCGAATATAAGCACGCATCTAAAATTTTAAAAGTTTTTTCTTGTACAATACGAGGAGTCCATATAAGCAAATAGCCAACTGTTATTTGTCCTGCTTGAATGGCTTGTTAACGCTATACCTTATAATTCCATCCGCATTTATTTTTAGCTTCCTTGGCATTCTTTGCGCCACTAACCATAAAATCCAATTGTATGGATGTCAATACAGGTGTTTTATCAACATTTACTTCTGTTGCTGACCATCTCCAGCTTTTGAGAGACGCAGCAGCATGGTAATCAAATACACCTTTAGGATAAGATTCCTTTACTTTGTAGCCACTGGTTTTACCATCTTTGTTTATACCGACAATAAGATCAACACAACCAGATAAACCTTTCCTTGCTGCTTCTATTGGGTATTTAGGGTCTAGCCTCTTTTCAACTATCCAATACTCTTTAACTAATTCTCTTTGTTCTTTTAAAGATAAATCCTTATATTCAATTAGGGATTCATCGACAACTTGAACAGTATCATTAGACGCACATGCACCTAAAAATAAACTTATTATTGTAATTGAAACGGCATTTCTCATTGCTAACTCCTTATAGCTCTATCGCCCTAACTACAGGCAAAAAATTGTTTGTTAAAATACTGAAGAACGAAAACAGCAAACTGCTTTTTGTCGTTTAAAAGTCTTGTTAGTTTTTGTTACCACATTTTATTTGTTTTTCACCAAAGTGATAAACATTATTTACCGCTACGTATACACTTGAGACAACTGCTGATGTCGGCATAGTTATTATAGATAAAAACTCATCATTCCATTCATAAAAGCTAGTGTCGCCCTTCATTAGATTAACAACTTTAAGAGTCTTTTTATCTGTAGACAAACCACATTGATATTTTTGAGAATGATCCATTTCAGGAACAACAACACATCCTGTGAAGATCAGTGTACAGATAATAATTATTACTTTGTTTAACATCAAATTATCCTTTTTGACAAATGGAGATAATACACGCTCTACGAAAACTAACGCTTTGCTAAGCGGCTAAAAAATGGCTAGCTATAATAGCGAGTAACGAGCACAGCCCACTGTTTTATCGGTCTTGAGTTGCTCGTTAGCTGTATGCTAGTTCATTAAAAAGGTATAATAAATGGTTCTCTTACAAATTGAACCAAAAAGTAAATAACAATACCAATTGCTGGAAATAATCTTCTTATTAATAAAGAAGTTTGGGGAACCACATTTGAGAACATATGTACGATCCCTGAAAGTACAGAAAATAGCAAAGTAAGACAAAGTAGAATTATAACTAAGAAACTTTGCTCAACATTGAAGATTAGAACCGAAAAAAATAGAATAAGAAAAAACCATCCCAATAATTCAAGAGTTGATGTAAGTTTAAAAAATTTGATAATAGGCTCCTTACCTAAAAGCTTCATAGTACAGCTGGTGCCCCATTAAGAGGCAAATAATAGTTGGCTACAATGTTGAACGAAGCGGAACCTAGCCAACTGTTAAAATTCCTGCTTGAATGGCTGTTGTTAGAGATCATTTTTCAACGACATTGCGACTTTTCGAATACCATGAGCTGGTGTCCACTGTTTAAACTCAACAAAGCCATATTTCTTGTATAAATTAATTGCTGGATTATTGGCAACGGCAGTTTCTACAATTGCTTCTGTAAATTCAAATAAGTCGAGAATATAACTAATCAATTGACCTGCGATCCCTTTTTTAAAATACTTTGGATCAACGGTTAAACTATCTATTTCTAATTGATTACCCTTTACAACAACCTCTATGACTCCTGCGATGCATCCATTTTCATAAAAACCATAAAACAGTGTTTCTGAATTCTTTATATCTTTAATGCTTCGCGATAGTGGTGGAAAATTAGAAGCATTAATAAGCTGAGCTTCAACTTTATAAGAGTTTTGAAAAACTTTAAAAATTTTATTACCAACGTCTTCATTAGAATTATCAAGTTTGTTTATCATAGTATGCCTAGGCTCAAAATCTGCATTGCTCTCTAACGCCACGTTAAGCGGCAAATAATAGTGGGCTAAAATAAGCGACGAAGCAGCAAAAGCCAACTGTTTTTTTCCTTTTGAGTGACTTGTTAACTTCCGTATTCATGACTGTAGTAACATCGTATGAAAAATTATACCGTCTGTATTTTGTTGAGCCGAATCAAGGCGGAAACCGAAACGCTCATAAACAGGAATAGCCATAGTTGAAGACTTTACCCAGTAATTCCCATTACCTCCTTGAGCTATACAGATTTCATTTGCTGCTGACCACAATTGTTTAGCGATATTTAACTTTCTAGAGGTAGGGTCAACAAAAAGCTGACTTAACTTTTCTTTTTTGAAAATTGCTATTATTCCGACAATTTTGTATTCCTTGACAAAACATAACATCAAATATTTTTTATTTTGGATGCGTTCTTTTATAGCTTTCAATTCAAGGCTTTCTTTAAAGTGTACAATACCTTCTTTATTAAAGTCAGAGTTGGTTTGTGGTTCTGCGGCTCTCAGAATTAGAGATCGAATTCCTACGGCATCATTGATTGTAGCTTTTCGTATACTCATTCTATCCCTAGGAAGTTAACGCAACGTTAGCTGAAAAAAATTGTTGCCTAAAATTGTAACGGAGTGAAACAGCCAACTGTCTTTTGTCCGTTTGTACGCCTTATAGCTATAAGTTTGTATCAAGCTTGAGTAACTCACCTGATAATACATTAAAAGTATAATAGAACGTATCATTATCAGTCGCCGTATAAAGTAAAACCACATCATTACTAATCACCTGATAACCATCGATATTATCGATGACAGATTTTAACTTAGTACCGTCATATTCAGAAACCAATAACTCTTTATTGTCATCTTGGTTTAGAAATCCATCTTTATTCGTATCTTGTCTTACGACAGAATAGATGTTTTTACTTAAGATGTTTCGGTATTCTGTTTCCCTTGATTGGGTGGGTGAAAAATCTACGATTAGTGCGTTATTCTCGAATAACAAATTATTCTTTTCACCAGCTTTAGTAAACATCAAATTAACTGCATTACTGCTTAAACTCAAAGACGATGAAACAATCATCATGTCAGCATTTGCACTATAAGATTGTTCTTCCACTATCTGGTCCGAGGTTATTTCTAGAATATGCACATCTTTAATTTGACCTACATATCTTTTTTCTAATTTAGGTTTTTGATCTTTTTGTAGTGCATCATTATGATCAATAACTTGTACTTTTGGTTCGGAATAATCCTTTCTTAAAAGATCACTAATTATGTTTTTACCAATTACAATAATTACAATTATCGCTGCGATAAATAGCAATATCTTATTGGATTTCTCAATAAAATTCATGATGCGAGTTCCCAAGTGTGATTGCTTATAGTTAACGCCACGTTAAGCGGCAAAAAATTGTTGGTTAAAATAAGCGACGCAGGAGCAATAAACCAACTGTTTTTTGTCCGTTTAAATGACTTTTTAGATACCCAATACACCAACTATCCAGTCATAGTAGTTAGATATCCTAACTTGATAAGCTGTAGTGCCATACAAACCACCTTTAAAAGTAGATATATCGCCATTCCCCAATTGCCAACTTGATAAACCTACGAGAAATGGAGCGCCTTGTTGAAATATAATAGAAGCCCCTCCGCTATCTCCAGAGCCATGTATACCTTCAAGTGGTAATGCATTTGCAGGTTCGTTGAATTTAAATGCGATCCAATTACCTTCTGAATTTTCAACAATATTTTGAAACTGGTTCATTACACGAAGTGATTTCGTATCAATATCTTCACCGGTTAATCCACTTCCAGTTGCGCCCTTACCATAAACTGTAATTGTTTTACCTTTTTCACTTTTACCCTTGTATATATTGACTGGTTTAACACCGCTAACTTTTGAAGTTAATTTGATTAACGCAATATCACTTCTAGATTTGAACAAACTTATTAAAGGCGCTAAATCACCTTTAAGTAAATTTTTATTAGGTTCAGAGTACTCTGGGTGTATATGAACGCTTTCAATTTCATAAGCTTTTGAACCAACAATTAAATCTTTACCAACATAATCATAAAAAATAGTGTGTGCTACGGTCACAACCCATTGTGTATCTATTAATACACCATGTCCTTCATGAGGCATATCTATTAGGTATTCAGGCATTTTATCAATGACATAATTTTCAGGAGGAACATCATGTCTCTTCACTACAGCATTGCTGGATGTAGAAAAGAAAATAATGGATAAGATAAATAAAACTTTCATATTACGTCCATGTTCATTGATGGGTAGTATAACGCCTAATTAACAGGCAAATGATAGTTGGCTAAAATGTTCAGGAACGAAAACAGCCAACTGTTTTTTTTCCTTTTGAATGACTTGTTATAGGGCAATTAAACGCATGAAATTTAGCGACTTAGCACCTCAATAACATCGTCACTTAATATATGCTCCTTACCTTTGAAAACATCTAATATTCCAGGTGCAGACTTACTATTACCAATTACACTAACATAGCAACGATAAATATATTTACCGTTAGAAAAAGAATAGTGATGATTACCACCACTACCTTCAAAAACCATTTTTCCATTTTCTAAAATTAAATCAGGTTTATCTCTAGTTTTTTTATCGATACTCCATGACGAATAGCGATAATTGTAATCCCCAAGATCATCAATTCGAATATGAAATTTAGATGTTTTCCACTCTAATATTGGTTTTTTATAAACTCTGAGGCTTAGATGCAAAGTTTGTTTTTGTTTTTCAATCAAACTTGCTTTGATCTCTTTTTCTTTTGAAGATTGATATGTTATCGCTCTTATTTTATTTTTGGAATCTAGCCAAAGTTTACCGCTAGAAAACATTACGCCTCTCCAGCCCATCATGCTCCAATCTTTGTCTAGATCAGAGTTAGCTATTAGCTCGATAAATTTTTTATCAAACACTTCATCAAAGCGATTTACTAACTCTGCTTCATTTTTAATGGCAGGTATTGGAAATTCACGCCCTAATGGATAAGAAATAAAAGTTGCAATAGCTTTCTTATCCTGTTGCTTGAAAGCACTTTTTATCAAGGAAATATCCTCGTGGTATTTTTTATCAACAGCAAACGAAGTTGATGTAAATAGAATGGACAACACCAAGATTAAATTATTTATAAACTTCATGGATACTCAACACTCCGATTTGTCCTATAACGCCACGTTAAGTGACAAATAATAGCTGGCTAAAATTAGTGAGGAACGAAAGCAAGCCAACTACTTTACGTCCGTTTAAGCAACTTGTTAGCTGCTGATTGCATCCAACTCTTGAACTGCTCTTTTTAATTTACTAAGGGCTACAGATTCATTTTTATTATATGGTGATTTATAAGTAGCAACCGCTTTAGAAAAAGCTATATCTGCTTTTTGCATTAAACCTGATTTTTCATATAAAAAACCTAAACGAATATAAGAAAATGAAAGACTAGATGGACCAGTTTTTTGTAATAATTTATCCGATTGATCGGACTCTTGAAGCCTCACAATAGATTCCATTGCATAGATTGCAACTTCAGTTGACTCATGAAGATATACTTTATGAGCAATTTCTGCTTCATTATTTAAGAAATCAGCTGAAATATCATTAGCAAAGCTAATATTCGAAGTAATTACAGCAAGTGCAACTAGACTAGATTTAAATATATTTTTCATAATAATTTCCCTATAGATAATAAAATACTGCTTAAGACAAAAAGCAGCCAACGCCCCATTAAAAGTCCTGCTTGAATGGCTTGATATGTGTCGTGCAACGAAACTATATACATATGAATTTAGCTTCGAGATCAAAGCCTTGTGTATAATTTGTATCAACGTCACTAAATTCCCAAGAGCCAATTTTCGTACTAGATTTACTTTTGACAAACTTTTCAACTTCTCCAGTCTGACTATTTTTCGTAGAAATTAATTGAAAAGTTTTTCCACCTTCAACTTCACATCTAGACTTCATGACACCTATCAACATAGAGTGGGCTTTCTCTTTTGTTTCTCCACCCACTACTGTATAGAAAGAACCATCATCGTAAGGAATCGCTCTATCGGATAAGGATATATTCGTACAACCTAAAATTAATGATATGGGAAGTAAACTCAAGTATTTCATATTATTCCTAAAGACACATAACGCCCCATTATGAGGCAAAATAGTTGGTTAAAATAAGCGACGTAGGAGATGTATGGACTCCTCCCCCTCGCGGGAGTTTTGCGGTATAAAGTGAAAAGCATTCACTCAAATCAACTTTTACCAGGAGTCCACACAATGACACAATGTAACGTAATCGCTATCGATTTA
>NZ_JACGVS010000077.1:0-295 GCF_014077345.1 Colwellia sp. BRX8-4 | reverse complement strand
AAGGTTCAAATCCTTCACGGCCGACCACTTCTTAAATAATTAATTTCCAAATTTATAAGTCAGATAGTAAACAACAAAAAGCCGAGGCTTTTAACCGTTAAGCCGATTAGCTCGAAGGTTCAAATTCTTCACGGCCGACCACTTTCTTTCTTAACAAGTACAATGCAAAGTTAGCATGTTAGTGATTTTTGCATTAGTTGATGATGATTCTCAACACCACAGTTTATATGTCGGCCGTTAGCTCAGTTGGTAGAGCAGTTGGCTTTTAACCAATTTGTCGAAGGTTCAAATCCTT
>NZ_JACGVS010000063.1:0-477 GCF_014077345.1 Colwellia sp. BRX8-4 | reverse complement strand
GTAGGGAGCCAATCTCTACTTTAAAAAGAATTATCCGATGCCCGGGTGGTGGAATTGGTAGACACAAGGGATTTAAAATCCCTCGCTCATAGAGTGTGACGGTTCAAGTCCGTCTCCGGGTACCATCTTTATACTGTACTTTCTGTTCAGTAATTTAAATAGTAGTAATTAAACCTGTATCAATAATGTATGTAATTAATTTACATCACATTTATAATGCATATATTTATATACAATAAATATAGCTAAAATGTTGTGATTTAGCTGACAACAAAAGATGTAGCGTCTCGTTAACTGTTTAAATTTAGTGTGTAGATAAGATAAAGAATTTAATTAGTTAAATCTCTTAGTAAATTAAGAGTTAGTAGGGAGCCAATCTCTACTTTAAAAAGAATTATCCGATGCCCGGGTGGTGGAATTGGTAGACACAAGGGATTTAAAATCCCTCGCTCATAGAGTGTGACGGTTCAAGTCCGT
>NZ_JACGVS010000053.1:0-2065 GCF_014077345.1 Colwellia sp. BRX8-4 | reverse complement strand
CAGTATTTATTCAAAACATTGCCCGCACGTCAAAGTGACGATGATGATTTAACAGATTTAATGCCGTGGAATGTGCAGCTAGACTTCGATTATAGCTAAGCGCACTGCTTAATTGTGCGCTTACGAATGACAGGTAGTTATTATGACTTGGCTGTTAATGATGATGCATTTATTATGGATTATACAAATTACGATAGCAAAGCAACAAGTACCTCATCTTCATACAGCACGTTATTAATAAAAAACTCATCGGTAACATCTGTTCCAGAGCCATCCACTTTAGCTATTTTCGCTTTAGGCATATTTGGAATAGCCTCTCGTAAATTATTAAAATAAATTTTATAGCAACCATTTAAAAATTCATAAGGAAAGATCAAATGAGTGACACAATTCAGCAAGCGAGATTACAAAACAAAATGAAAAATCCAATTGTAGCATTAGCTTTAGGTTTTTTTATTCCTGGAGCAGCTCAAATGTATTCAGGTAGCATAATGTGGGGAGTTATTAACCTAATCCTTGTTATTATATTTGCAATAACCATTATTGCTTCCCCCTTAGCTTTTATCATATGGTTAGTATCAATGTTTCTTGGGTATAAGGGAGCTAAAACGTTCAATGACAAGGTTCTAGATAAAGCTGAATCTGTTATGTAATAGTTCCCTTTATACACTATTAATAGGAGCGTTAATTGCGTACAACTTACGCTCCTGAACCATCATCATTGGGTCGCAATCCTCAACATGTGGTAAAATCCAAATTGCTACGGAAAAAGTACCTAAATTTAAAGCAGGTAAAGCATTGAAAGACGCTGTTAACGTTTAATTTTTCAAATACAAAAAAGCCCAGCTTAATTAAAGTTGGGCTTTTTTATATGCGATAAAACATAACTAATGTTAAATTAAATCAAGCTTACTAAAGCAAAATAGAAGCTTTGTGAAGAAAATTAATCTTCAGCTTCGTCGTCAACTCTAACACCCCAAACATCATGTTCGTCGGCATGGATAATTTGTACCCACATTAGGTCGCCTGGCTTAGCGTCATAATCATCAGACAAATACACTTTACCGTCAACTTCTGGCGCATCCATATAAGAACGCCCAACAATGCCAAGGGCACTTACTTCATCAACAAGAATTAAATATTCTTGGCCAATACGTGCTTGTAGTTTTTCCGCGCTTATTCTCGCTTGTACTGCCATAAAACGTTGTAAACGATCTTCCATAACTTCGTCTGAATTATGATCAGGTAAAGCATTAGCCGTAGCGCCTTCAACAGGTGAGTATTTAAAACAACCGACACGGTCTAATTGCGCTTCTTCTAAGAATTCTAATAACTCTTCAAATTCTTCTTCTGTTTCACCGGGGAAACCAACAATAAAGGTTGAACGAATAACTAATTCAGGGCAAATCTCACGCCATTTAGCTATACGCTCTAATACACGGTCAGAGCTACCAGGACGTTTCATTAATTTTAAGATACGTTTATTAGCATGCTGAAAAGGAATATCTAAGTACGGCAGTATTTTACCTTCTGCCATAAGAGGAATTATTTTATCAACATGTGGGTACGGGTAAACATAATGGAGACGTATCCAAACGCCTCGCTTGGCTAATTCTTCACATAACTGCTGCATATGAGTCTTAACCGGCATGCCATCCCAAAAATCAGTTTTGTGTTTCACATCAACGCCGTAAGCCGAAGTATCTTGAGATATAACTAATAATTCTTTAACGCCAGCATCAACTAAACGTTTGGCTTCACCTAAGACATCGCCAATAGGACGAGAGTCTAAGTCGCCACGCATGGATGGAATAATACAGAACGTACAACGGTGGTTACACCCTTCTGATATTTTTAAATACGCGTAATGCTTAGGGGTAAGTTTAACGCCTTGTGGCGGCACTAAATCAATAAAAGGGTTATGAACAGGCTTGGCTACATGTTTGTGTACTTGTGTTAACACTTCATCGTAAGCATTAGGTCCTGTAACGCCTAAAACATTAGGATGTAATTCGATGATTTCGTCTTTCTTAACGCCTAAACAGCCAGTAACCAATACTTTACC
>NZ_JACGVS010000068.1:0-354 GCF_014077345.1 Colwellia sp. BRX8-4 | reverse complement strand
TTTTGTCTAGCGACAATAGCACTGTGGCACCACCTGATCCCATTCCGAACTCAGAAGTGAAACGCAGTAGCGCCGATGGTAGTGTGGGAGTTCCCATGTGAGAGTAGGACATTGCTAGGCTTCTATTTAGAGAAACCCGTAGCTGATGCTACGGGTTTTTTGTTCCAAGGTTCTAATTTACTTTATATTTTAAACAGTATAAATTAAATTATATCTTTGATATTACAAGTTTTGTCTAGCGACAATAGCACTGTGGCACCACCTGATCCCATTCCGAACTCAGAAGTGAAACGCAGTAGCGCCGATGGTAGTGTGGGAGTTCCCATGTGAGAGTAGGACATTGCTAGGCTTCTA
>NZ_JACGVS010000088.1:0-251 GCF_014077345.1 Colwellia sp. BRX8-4 | reverse complement strand
CCAGGTACTGAATTTATTTCAGCATGACGAGAATGGATACTGAAATAAATTCAGCATCAACGCAACACCCATCAGCGTGAACGCAAACACCATTAGCATGACTCAAAACTCCGTCATCCTGAACTTGTTTCAGGATCTCGTCCTTAACAACTTGAAGACCAGGTACTGAATTTATTTCAGCATGACGAGAATGGATACTGAAATAAATTCAGCATCAACGCAACACCCATCAGCGTGAACGCAAACACCAT
>NZ_JACGVS010000048.1:0-3920 GCF_014077345.1 Colwellia sp. BRX8-4 | reverse complement strand
GGTCGCGTAATAAGAGCAGACAAACGAGGCGCTATCGATAACAAAACCGCAAATATACTGTCAAGACTTCACATCAGCGATGACAGTTGGCTCAAACTCACCACAAACTTTGAAGGTATATTCACTGGTGCGGTGGGTACCGCAGAGCATTTGTGTGAATTTACTGAGCACGTGGGGTTAAAGCGCGCACACGGGAAAGCAAATGCTCAAGCTTGTTTGAATAGCGCGTAAATTTAACTACATTCAAAAACAGCAAGAAAAATACAGCTACCTTGGGGGAGAAGTAAAGCTTGCCTGAAATTCACTCATTTAGTCAACATCTATAAAAATCGATATACAAAGACTTACAAGATGAAATACATGCATTGTTGTTGGCCAATGGATAGCATTGTTTTAGAGCATTATTACTGCGGAGAATTATCATGGGTGGCATAGCAATAATCATTACTGCGGAGAATTATCATGGGTGGCATAGTAATAATCATTCTAGATAACGCACGGCTAAGACATCACATTTTGCCCCATGTAAAATAGCATTGCAGGTAGATCCTAGTAGTAATTGCAAGCCATGTACACCATGACTTCCGGTGATAATTAAATCAACGTTTTCTTTCTCTGCAAAAGCAAAGACTTCGCCACTAATATGTCCTATTGGTATATGCAAATCTTGCTCTAGAATATTGAACCTTTTAGCCAAAGGCTGAAGTATCTCTTTGGCACGCTCTGCTAGTGCTCTAGTAGTTCCTATACTATCTATGGGGTCCAAACCCTGCATAGTACCGTATACACCAGCATAGTAAGCGTTTGGTATAGGCTCAACTACATGAATAACACTCAGTTTTGTCTGAGTGAGTTCTTGTAGTTGCGTGACTTTATCTTCGATATAACTCTTCGTCTCATTAAGTTCTGCGGCAAATAAAATATGCTTATACATTAATTTCTCCTTTATTTTAAATAATAATATTTTGCTTATAGCTTGCTTGCGTAACATCAACTTGATATTGATGTTTTAATTTTTGCGCAAGTATATCCATGGCTTCTACTTCCCCATGTACGAGAACTACAGGTGGTTTGTTTTCGAAGCCTTGATACCACTCAAGTAAGCCTTGTTGGTCAGCATGTGCAGAGAATCCGCCAACGGTGTGAATATTTGCTTTAACTTGTACCTTTTCTCCCCACAACTTTATGTGTTCACAGCCATCAACAAGCGATCGACCTAATGTTCCTCTAGCTTGAAAGCCAACAATAAGCACATGAGCATTCTCACGCCAAATATTATGTTTGAAATGGTGTTTAATTCGCCCCCCTGTACACATGCCGCTACCCGCTATAATAATGGCGCCTGAAGATATTTGATTTATTTTCATCGAATATTCAGTTGTTTCTGACATATGCAAGTTAGGTAAATTAAATATCCCATCATCTTGTAGTTGGACATCAATTGCTTTCTTATCGTAAACTTCGCGGTGCTTGGCATAAACGTTAGTGGCTTTTATACCCATAGGGCTATCGAGAAAAATTTGCCAGTCACCTAATTGCCATTCCTCAAAATGTTGCTTAAATTCATAAAGTAACTCTTGTGTTCTGCCAACGGTAAAAGCAGGAATTAATATGTTGCCTTTACTACTTTTAGCATTAGCAATAATATTACCCATTTCTTGCCAAGTATCCTGCCAACTAAGATGTAATCTGTCACCATATGTACTTTCCATAATGACCAAGTCAGCATGTTTAATCGTGCACGGATCACGTAAAATAGGGGAGTTTTTATGGCCTAAATCGCCACTAAAGACAATCTTTTTACTGACGCCGTTTTCAGTGAGTGCTAATTCAACAATAGCCGAACCAATAATATGACCCGCATCTCTAAGGGTGAGTTTAACGCCTTGGCATACTTCTAACTCGGCATCATAGGTAAGTCCTTTAAAATACTGACAGGTTGTCTCCGCTTCTGCTCTCGTATAAAGGGGGTCTACTAATGTTAAACCTTTACGCTCACGTTTTTTATTTTCCCAGCGGGCTTCCTTTTCGTGAATATAGCCTGAGTCTAGGAGCATAATTTTACATAAATCTACCGTGGCATTATGAGTATAGATACAACCATGAAAACCTTCTTTTATGAGCATGGGTAATCGACCTGTGTGGTCAAGGTGTGCGTGACTGACGATCACCGCATCTAGCTCACTAACATCAAAAGGGAAGGGGTCGTGATTGTGTTTTTCATGCTCATGAGAGCCCTGAAACATCCCACATTCAATAAGTATATTTTTGTTGTTTACTTGCACCAAATAGCAAGAACCCGTGACTTCACGAGTGGCACCGAAAAATTTAATATTCATTTTAGCTCCCATAAGGATTAGTGTGGGTAATACGGATATCTGGTTTGTTGATAAGGTTTTAATGTGTAATTTGGCTGTAAAAAGGACACCAAATCAATAAGCTCTGTCACGGTCATAACATCGTTAAAGACCTTCATCTTTGATTTTCCTTCAGGTGTTCTTAGCTTAGGCGAATGCGGGTTGGAGAATTTATGAGATGGATTAATTATTGAAGTAACTAATTCAGCGTAAGTTATGATTTTAGTTTTCTCACCCCCAAGGGAAACAGAGATATCTTGTTGTTTTACAATACTGGAGTCCTCAACACCTTTTAGTGTGTGGCACGCTAAACATTGGTACTTTAAGAAAACTGTTTTACCTGTTTCAATATTACCTTTAGGCAGGCTAAATCCTCGTGGGGAATCAACCCCTTTATCACAACTGAATAGCGTTAATGACAAAACGATAAGTAAAGTGAATAGAATGTATTTCATTGTTATTCCTTAATTACTTTTTTAAGTTGAATTAATTAAAGCGCTGATCAAAACCATGAGTAAAGTCACACTAGTATTAGAATTTTTTCTTGCTTATTGATATCTACAAATTGTATAGATAAGCATTTTTCTGGTGATATCAAAGACTCTTCTGGGATAGCAGTACAAGTTAAAAAGCAGATGATTCCAAAAAAATTACACATAGCGCTTTCCACTATTAGGTTGATTTTTAGTCTAGTTGTTCTTACTTGAGGATTCTATTTTTTCTTGGAAGGACGTTGATATAGATCAATGATGTAGACGTTAATGAAAAACTAACAGCTTATGAATAAAGTAGGTAAATAACTTTGTCTATCCGATAACACTGAATAAATCATTCAGTGCGCAGCGCTTTTATGGGGGCTAATTTAGCGGCACTTTTTGCCGGGTGAATGCCAGCTAACAAACCAATAAGTGCAGAAAAGCTTAACGAACCTTTAATACATAAATATTAAGGTCAACTGATAGCGCAGGCTGTGTGAAAACTATTTTGAACTTGCGTAATTTGAAAATATCAACGACAAAAGGCTCTGTAGATTTAAATCTGTAGTAAGTTTGGTGTCAAACTACCTTTGAATTTACATAGCGTTGCATAAAAATTGTAAGCTGAGTGTTTTCACACAGCCTGAGCGAACAGTCTACCTAAAGAAAAACCAAAAGCTAACTTCTGCAATACTTATCAAAGTAAGCTTTAATTATTAGATGATGAACGACCGCTGTGGTGGCTAAGCGGACTACTTATTAAAATTAAGATAGGTCGTCTTTGTAGTAAAAGTGATCTGAAGAGATCAATATCAGACATTATGCGTGTAACACATGAAAGCTCGATTTTAGGTTGTCATTTCGCCATGCTGATACTGAAATGAATTCAGCATGACGGAGTTGGTATCAACATGACGTAGTTGTCATCAACATGACGGAGTGGTATCAGCATGACGGAGTTGTCATCAACATGACGGATTGTTATCTACATGACGGACTGGTATTAGTCAGTCGGAGCTCGTATCAACATGAAGTAGTTGTTATCAACATTACGTACTCGTTATTAACAATACTCAGTATGTAGCAA
>NZ_JACGVS010000064.1:0-459 GCF_014077345.1 Colwellia sp. BRX8-4 | reverse complement strand
GAGCACAGGCGTCATTGGATTGAACAGCGCATTTTTACATTATCTCAGGTGTTTGCTATTGATATTTGTGCTCACGCTGTCATGAATAATCACTTACATTTAGTCCTTCATGTTGATAGTGAAAACATTAATCAAGCCACCCATAATAACTTGTTTTTTTTTTCAACAAAAACATTAATTAAGCCACCCATAATAACTTGTTTGTTTTTTCAACAATAAACTACACTTAATTTACCCCCTATTAAGTGTGGTGATTGTTATGCCCAAGCCTCGTTCACAACAAATTAGTTTATCTGATACGCCGTATTATCATATTTGTAGTCAAACCGTTCGCAAAGCCTTTTTATGTGGTGTTGATAAAGAAACCGGTGTCAGTTACGAGCACAGGCGTCATTGGATTGAACAGCGCATTTTTACATTATCTCAGGTGTTTGCTATTGATATTTGTGCTCACGCTGT
>NZ_JACGVS010000055.1:0-1895 GCF_014077345.1 Colwellia sp. BRX8-4 | reverse complement strand
TGCGTTAGAAAATGGATTTTGTCTTCCACCCAACCTCGCCGGTGCTCAAAGCTTTGACCTGAAAAGGTATCTTCACCACATAAGAAAGCGCGTCGAACACAACGCGCCACACAATGATAATAAGGCGTGTCTACTAAACTGATTTGTTGCTTCCTTGGCGTGGCCATAACTCACCTAAGATAAAGTAGCTTGATTACCTTAGCGTAGTACAAAGGGAAAACTTGTTCAATTTAGGATGAGTGTCTGTTGATTTTTTGTTAGATAGCCATAGACCTCATTAACTCCGAAAATTAACAAAATAACTTTCAATACATTGTTTTAAATTTAATTTTTTATATATGAAATAAAAAAAATTCATTACGGTCTTATTAGCCTAACGTATATTGATTTTGAGTTTTATCTATAACTCAATGAGTTCTGATGAGGATAATGGATAAGTTTGTGAGCCCTGCTCACAGTATAAAATTTTTAAGTCTTCTATGGTCATAGTTGCCTATACCCATCGAAATCACAATACAGCAAGTTTTTAATGGCCCTATTATTTTTTAGCAAAAAAAATGACAAGGTTCAAATGAATAATTACTCGCTGTCTATTTACTATATGGATGTAATCCACATAGTTACGGTTATATTATTTAACAGGTGTTTAAATGAAATTAAAACTTTACGTATTATTATTTTCTGTATTTTTGTCTATAACCTCTATCGCGAAAGAGGTAGAGACATTTCATAAGATGCACAGTACCTTACCTAGCGTTATCTTTTTTGATGTGAATGAAACCCTACTTGATTTAGGTAATGTGGCTAAGTCTGTGACAGTTGCCTTAAAAGGACGAGATGATTTAGTAGCTAGTTGGTTTACTACTATGTTGCACTATTCTTTAGTCACTAATGCAATTAATGATTACCATCACTTTGGCGAAATAGGCATTGCTGCATTACAATTAGTTGCAAAGCAAAATGATATTTTTTTGACAAAAGAAGAAGCAACCTTAGCAATTAAAACGCCATTTAGAGACTTACAACCACACCTTGATGTTATTGCTGGTTTAAAGAAGTTTAAAGATAGTGGCATAAAATTGGTCACTCTCACTAATTCGTCAGATGCAGGTATTGCCAGTCAACTTAAGAACGCTAAATTAACCGAATATTTTGATGGCGCATTAACAGTCCAAGAATTACAAATTTTTAAGCCTGATTTACGTGTTTACGAGTGGGCTTTAAAGCAAATGAATGTTGAGGCTGGTGACGCGATGTTGATTGCTGCACATGGTTGGGATGTTGCTGGAGCAGCTAAAGCTGGAATGCAAACCGGATTTATAGAACGTCCAGGTATGTTTCAGTTCGAGTTAGTCGAAAAAGCGGATTACAGTGCGCCAGATTTACTTCAACTAGCTAATAAAATTTTAGGTTTTTAGGTTTTCATCAATAAGAAGTACCCTAGGTTATTTGATGGTACTTCTTAAATAATTAAAGATGAGTGTCTTGTTAATTTTCTCTGGTGTCTTTGCGATATTGGCTCGAATAGGGTTTAAATCAACATAGGCCATACAAGACGCTAACGCTGCTTCATCTAATAACGCTTGGGATTTAAAGCGTCCTTCCCAAAACCTACCGGTGCAGTTATCTTCTTGGTTAGCCGTTCTTGCAATACTTTCATTAATATACCCCATAAACCAACTGATTTTCATCAGGCGCTTTCGATAGACCTCTGCGGTTGCATTAACCTCATCAAGTAAGGGTTGAGCTAAGCGGTCACCGTTGCAATATTGTTTGGTCAGTAACGTGCCTTTGTGTATGCGGTGCCAACGCACAAGTACGTCAGTCATTGTCCACTGCTTCGCTTTTTCTTCATCAATAAATAACACCACATGATAGTGATTACTCATCACCGC
>NZ_JACGVS010000092.1:0-241 GCF_014077345.1 Colwellia sp. BRX8-4 | reverse complement strand
ATTAGCGGTTTTTCTTTGTTTGGCGGTGAAATAGAGATTTGAACTCTACTCAAGGTTTAGTGCTATAAACCCTTATTTAAAATTTCTAACTATCAAAAAGCAAAAAACCGCTAATCTTTCGATTAGCGGTTTTTCTTTGTTTGGCGGTGAGATAGAGATTTGAACTCTAGAAGGGCTATAAACCCTTGCTGGTTTTCAAGACCAGTGCTTTCGACCACTCAGCCATCTCACCTGAATGTCT
>NZ_JACGVS010000083.1:0-260 GCF_014077345.1 Colwellia sp. BRX8-4 | reverse complement strand
GGTCGCGTAATAAGAGCAGACAAACGAGGCGCTATCGATAACAAAACCGCAAATATACTGTCAAGACTTCACATCAGCGATGAAAGTTGGCTCAAACTCACCACAAACTTTGAAGGTATATTCACGGGCGCGGTGGGCACCGCAGAGCATTTGTGTGAATTTACTGAGCACGTGGGGTTAAAGCGCGCACACGGTAAAGCAAATGCCCAAGCTTGTTTGAATAGCGCGTAAACATAACTACATACTAAGACAGCAAGAAA
>NZ_JACGVS010000087.1:0-251 GCF_014077345.1 Colwellia sp. BRX8-4 | reverse complement strand
GAAAAGAACTTCAAATTAAATTAAATAAAACGTTGACATCGAAACTAGAGTGCGTAGAATACGCATCTCGCTTCAGGCAAGGCCTGCAGCAACGAAGCAAAGCGAATGAGATTTTGTTTCGGTTAGCTCTTAGAGTTAACGTTCTTTAACAATTAGTTATCATGCAATTTGTGTGGACACTCACATTACATTGATTTTACATAGTCGGTTCTTAATTCTCTAACGAGAGGCAAGGAAAGACGTAAAACAGT
>NZ_JACGVS010000074.1:0-304 GCF_014077345.1 Colwellia sp. BRX8-4 | reverse complement strand
CAACGTTGATAGGTCAGGTGTGTAAGGACTGCGAGGTCTTGAGCTAACTGATACTAATTGCCCGTGAGGCTTAACCATACAACACCCAAGTAGTTTTACTGCGAAGTGTTTGTAAAAGACTGACATAATAACTTCACGCACTGTAATGAATTGAATAAGAAAACGCTTTTATATTTATAGCTCTAACGAGCAACAGCTTTCAAGATTGTAACCTTTTTGTCTAGCGACAATAGCACTGTGGCACCACCTGATCCCATTCCGAACTCAGAAGTGAAACGCAGTAGCGCCGATGGTAGTGTGGGAG
>NZ_JACGVS010000086.1:0-258 GCF_014077345.1 Colwellia sp. BRX8-4 | reverse complement strand
TTGCTTTATAAATATCTTATTTATATCAGCTTTCCAGATTGTTAAAGAACTCATTCTTAACGCGCATTCGGTTAAAAACGTGGTTTAAAAAACCAAATTAATATTCACTCACAAAACACTGAAAACATTCAGTATGACGAAAGTAAACCTTAATTTGGTCTTTTCTTTAATGAAGAATCATAATGGTCTCTTATATTATACAAGGCAGTTTGTAGCGTCGTGTAGTTTACTACACAAGCTGCGAACTAACGCGGTAGA
>NZ_JACGVS010000076.1:0-295 GCF_014077345.1 Colwellia sp. BRX8-4 | reverse complement strand
AAAAGTGCCCCGTGCATTTATCTTCTTTATTGGCTTGTCGAGCAATAGGCTCGTTTAATGCCCGCATAAACCAACTGATATCGATTAAGCGCTGTTTATAGACCTGTGCTGTTTCTTCAACCATTTCCATTTCGAATGTCGTTAATGATTGCTCTTGTTGAAATTGACGAGTCAACAGGGTGCCTTTAAACAACTTATGCCAACGGGACAGTACTTCTAGCGTCGTCCAGTTGTTAGCTTTTTCACTATCAACATGAAGGACTAAATGTAAGTGATTATTCATGACAGCGTGAGC
>NZ_JACGVS010000100.1:0-206 GCF_014077345.1 Colwellia sp. BRX8-4 | reverse complement strand
TTCTTAACGCGCATTCGGTTAAAAACGTGGTTTAAAAAACCAAATTAATATTCACTCACCAGATACTGAAACACGTTCAGCATGACGAAAGTAAACCTTAATTTGGTCTTTTCTTTAATGAAGAAGATTAATCAATTCAGTGTATGAATTGGTAGGTCTGGGCAGACTTGAACTGCCGACCTCACCCTTATCAGGGGTGCGCTCTA
>NZ_JACGVS010000078.1:0-282 GCF_014077345.1 Colwellia sp. BRX8-4 | reverse complement strand
GGCTTGTCGAGCAATAGGCTCGTTTAATGCCCGCATAAACCAACTGATATCGATTAAACGCTGTTTATAGACCTGTGCTGTTTCTTCAACCATTTCCATTTCGAATGGAGTTAATGTAGTTAATGTAGTTAATGATTGCTCTTGTTGAAATTGACGGGTCAACAGGGTGCCTTTAAACAACTTATGCCAACGGGACAGTACTTCTAGCGTCGTCCAGTTGTTAGCTTTTTCACTATCAACATGAAGGACTAAATGTAAGTGATTATTCATGACAGCGTGAGC
>NZ_JACGVS010000091.1:0-250 GCF_014077345.1 Colwellia sp. BRX8-4 | reverse complement strand
TGAAAAAGCAGTGCGCGTTAAATTCAGCACTAGTACAGCTATTGTTCAAGAACTCCAACGTGCAAAAGAAACGTTGGGCTTAACTGATGCCCTAAGAAAACTCGATAAATATGAGCTGTTGATATGTAAGCGCACAATTAAGCAGTGCGCTTAGCTATAATCGAAGTCTAGCTGCACATTCCACGGCATTAAATCTGTTAAATCATCATCGTCACTTTGACGTGCGGGCAATGTTTTGAATAAATACTGG
>NZ_JACGVS010000102.1:0-204 GCF_014077345.1 Colwellia sp. BRX8-4 | reverse complement strand
GCCGACCTCACCCTTATCAGGGGTGCGCTCTAACCAGCTGAGCTACAGACCTATCTTATTAGCAAGCCCAAGGGCTTTCTTCTTCTAATTTGTTATCATGTAATTTGTGTAGACACTCGTGAAACTCAAGAGTTTCCATTAAACTGTTTTTACTTCAAGATAAGGAGGTGATCCAACCCCAGGTTCCCCTAGGGTTACCTTGTT
>NZ_JACGVS010000082.1:0-260 GCF_014077345.1 Colwellia sp. BRX8-4 | reverse complement strand
GGTCGCGTAATAAGAGCAGACAAACGAGGCGCTATCGATAACAAAACCGCAAATATACTGTCAAGACTTCACATCAGCGATGACAGTTGGCTCAAACTCACCACAAACTTTGAAGGTATATTCACGGGCGCAGTCGGCACCGCAGAGCATTTGTGTGAATTTACTGAGCACGTGGGGTTAAAGCGCGCACACGGTAAAGCAAATGCCCAAGCTTGTTTGAATAGCGCGTAAACATAACTACATACTAAGACAGCAAGAAA